>JAEDKI010000015.1 GCA_016295895.1 Clostridiaceae bacterium
CACAGGTCAGTGGGAAATCAATCAGTATACAATCACCTTCGGTGACACAGGCGATTCGGTTATCAATCCCATCACTCAGGATTATGATACGGCAATCACCGTTCCCGAGAATCCGACCAAGACTGGCTACACCTTCGCAGGCTGGGTTGATGAGAACGGCGATCCCACAACAATTCCCGATTACATGCCCGCAGAGAATTTAACAATTACTGCGACATGGAATGTAAGAAGCTTCCCCGTTCGCTACACGGTTGACGGCGAAACCTATTACGGACCTACCGTAACGGCATACGGCTCAACGATTGTTGAACCCGATGTTCCCACAAAGCCCGGCTACGCATTCGCAGGCTGGCTTGACGCAGACGGAAAGAAACCTTCCGATTACGGAACAATGCCCGCTAAGGCTCTTGAGTTCATTGCTCAGTGGGCTCCGAATGCAAATGTCGGATACATCATTGAGGTTTATGAGATGGGCACAGACGGCACTTATCCGTCAACTCCCACAATAACTTACACAATGAAAGACGGCGTTGTTGGCGATACAAGAGAATTTGAGGCTTCCGTTCCCGCAGGCTTCGTTCTCGATACAACTAACAGCGTTCTCTCCGGAACAATTCCGGCAACAGGCACTCTCGTTCTCAAGGCATATTACGAGAGAAACAGCCACACTCTGAAGACTGTAGTTGACGGAGTTGAGACTGACACAACCGTTTATTACGGCGCAGTTATTCCTGCACAGGCAGCTCCCGTTAAGGAAGGCTATGACTTTGCAGGATGGGTTGATGTAAACGGAGACCCGACCGTTATTCCCGCAGTAATGCCCGATAGCGATGTTACCGTTTATGCATCATTCACCGTAAAGAGCTACACCGCTGAATACATCGTTGACGGTGTTGTAATTCAGAAATATGATGTTGAATTCGGTGCTGTAATTCCGCAGCCCGCAGATCCCGATGTTGAGGGTATGGAATTCAAGGGATGGACTCCCGCAGTTCCCGACACAATGCCTTCAAGCGACCTGACATTCACCGCCGTTCTTGAGGCTAAGACCTACACGGCAACCTTCAATTCAAACGACGGCGAATTTGCCGGTAATTCAACCTCAAAGACAGTAAATGTTAAATTCGGTGAAGCAATTGTATTCGCTGAAGTTCCCGTAAGAACAGGCTACACCTTCGCAGGCTGGGCACCCTCGGTTCCCGCTTCAATGCCTGCTCAGAACCTGACCTTTGAGGCTCAGTGGGCAGCAGAAGGCGATACACCCTATAAGATTCTTACCTACACAATGGATACCGCAGGCAACTACGGAACTCCGGTCGAAACATCCAAGACCGGTAAGAGCGGCGAAATAGTAGAAGTATTCACTTCTGCAACGGAAGGCTTCACTGTTGCTTCTCAGAGCACACTTTCCGCTGTTCTTGCGGCTGACGGTTCAACCGTTCTCACGGTTTACCTTGCAAGAAATCAGTATACTATCTCGTTCAATGCAAACGGCGGCTCAATCACCGGCTCAACCGACACAACAGTATCGGCTCAGTATTATCACGGCGCACTCGTTTCTGCTCCCTCGGTTGAGAGAGAGGGCTACACCTTCAAGGGCTGGAACCCGAGCCTCAATATTACCGCTACCGGCAATGCAAATTACGCAGCGCAGTGGGAGATTAATGAGTACACCATCACATTTGATACCGACGGCGGCAGCGCTGTTGCTCCGATAACTCAGGATTACGGCACCGCAATCAATGCGCCCGCAGATCCCGTTAAGGAAGGCTACACCTTCAAGGGCTGGAGCGAGACTATTCCCGCAACAATGCCCGCAGGTGATATGGCTGTTACAGCACAGTGGCAGATCAACAGCTACAAGGTAACATGGAATGTTGACGGCGTATTAACTGAAGAAGACTATGAATACGGCGCAACAATCGTTGAACCTGAAGCACCTGTAAAGGCAGGCTATGTATTTGCAGGCTGGGCTCCCAACGTTCCCGCAACCATGCCCGCAAGAAACCTTGAGTTTGTTGCAACATGGACCGAGGCAACGGATACCGCTTATACCGTTGAACTCTATGTAATGGATGAGACCGGCAATTATGTTAAGTCCGTTCAAAACCTGACAGGAACAACGAACGCTGAAGTTGAGGCTAAATATACCGTTCAGACAGGCTTTGTTCTTAATACCGCAAAGAGCGTTCTGACCGGCACTGTAGCAGCTGACGGCTCACTTGTTCTCAAGGTTTACCTTGACAGACAAAGCTATAAGTTCTCAACCTGCGTTGACGGCGTTATCACTTCAACCACAGATTATCTCTACGGTGAAACCGTTCTGACTCCTTCGGAGCCTTCAAAGACCGGCTACACATTCAGCGGTTGGGTTAATGCAGTTACAGGCGAAACCGTTGACTTCACAAATGTTGTCACAATGCCTGCGGCTGATATGACCGTTAATGCAACATGGACTGTCAACAGCTACACCGTAACCTTCAGAGACAGAGGCGTTATTCTCAAGACTGACACCTATAATTACGGCGAAGTTATCACCGTGATTTCCGACCCTGTCAGAGACGGTTACACATTTGCAGGCTGGTCACCGGCTGTTCCCGCAACCATGCCCGCAAACAACATCAACACCAACGCTACATGGACAGCAAATGAATACTCAATCATCTTCGATACCGACGGCGGCACGGAGATTGCTCCGATAACCCAGGCAGTCGGCACGGATATCTTTGATATTCCCGATGATCCCACCAAGGAAGGCTACACCTTCGCAGGTTGGAGCGAGGAAATCCCCGCAACAATGCCTGTCGGCGGCATGACAATAACCGCCACATGGGAACCCATTGAGTACACAATCACCTTCGGTGACACAGGCGATACCGTTATTGCTCCCATCACTCAGGATTACGGCACCGCAATAACCGCTCCCGAAGATCCCACCAAGGAAGGCTACACCTTCACAGGCTGGAGCGAGGAAATCCCCGCAACCATGCCCGCAGAGAATAAGACCATTAATGCACAGTGGGAAATCAATCAGTACACAATCACGTTTGATACCAACGGCGGCAGCGCAGTTGCTCCGATAACTCAGGATTACGGCACTGCAATCACTGCTCCCGAGAATCCCACCAAGGAGGGCTACACCTTCGCAGGTTGGAGCGAGGCAGTTCCCGCAACCATGCCTGCAGAGAATAAGACCCTCACAGCTTCCTGGACTGTTAACACCTACACCGTAACATGGAACAATGAAGGCACAAAGACAACCGCAGATTATAACTACGGTGATACAATCGTTCTTCCCGAAACTCCCGTTAAGGATGGCTACACATTCTTCGGTTGGTTCGATGAGAACGGCTTGCAGCCCTCAAATTATGTAACCATGCCCGCAAAGGATATTGAGTTTGAAGCAAGATTTACTCCCAACGGAAACTCAAGCTACATCATTGAGGTTTACGAAATGGGCACTGACGGCACGTTCGCTTCAACGCCTTCATCGGCTTACACTCACAGCGACGGCATAGTCGGCAACACCAAGACCGTAACTCCCGATGTTCCTTACGGCTTCACTCTCAACACAGAGAAGAGCGTTCTTTCCGGCGTAATTCCCGCAACAGGAACTCTTGTTCTGAAGGTTTATTACAACAGAAATCTCCACACTCTGACAACGGTTGTTGACGGTTTGGAAAATGATTATGATTACTACTACAACGCAGTAGTAACTCCCGTTGCAGATCCCGTTAAGGACGGTTATGTATTTGCCGGATGGGTAGATGCCGACGATAACGCAACAGCTATCCCGACCGTAATGCCTGACAGCGATGTTAAGGTTTATGCAACCTGGACGAACGACTCCTATACGGCAACCTTCAATGCCGGAGAAGGCGTCTTCGGCGACGGCAGCTCAACCAAGTCAACGGATGTTCCGTTCGGCGGAGATATCACTCCTCCCGCAACAGACCCGACAAGAGAAGGCTATGACTTCGGCGGCTGGGCAACTGCTGATGATCCCGAAACTCCCGTTACCGATTTCGGCACCATGGGCGTTGGCGACAGAGAGTATGTTGCAATCTGGACCAAGTCTTCGTTCAAGATTACATTCTATAACTACAAGCCTGCTGACGGCGGCCCGAATGCACCCACGGTTAAATATGCTTTGGCAACTGCCGATTATAAGTATGGCGAAACAATCGACTTCCCGACGGATCCTTCGTTTGATTATTATATCTTCCTCGGCTGGTCTGAGACTGAGGGCGACTCAACCAATCTGATAACTTCAGCCGATACCATTACAATGCCTGCTCATGATTACAACCTCTATGCTGTTTACGAGAAGGTTAAGGTCATGCTCATTCCCAAGAATGACACATGCACAACCGTTATCGACAGAAACGGCGGCACGGTTGATGATTACACAGACGACAGCGAGTGGTATGTATACGGCCTTGAAGAGTACCTGACAGAAGATATGCTCCTTAATGAATATATCGATGTTCAGGGCGACGGACGCATTGAGATCATCCCCGTTGATGTCAACTTCGGACCCTACAGAGGAACCGGAACAATAATCAATGTTTATGACCGCAACGGTACAGTTGAAACTACGGATGACAGATTTGTTGAATCCTTCCGTGTAATAATCTTCGGCGACCTTAACGGCGATGCTATTATCAGATCTGTTGACTCAACGATTGTTGACAAAGAGGTTTCCGGCTTAACATCATGGCACCTTGATTACAGTAATGAATACTGTGCATATATGGTTAAGGCTGCAGATGTTTCAAAAGATACCTTCATCACATCGGTTGACGCAACTCTTATTGACCGTAAGGTTATCGGTATTGCAACAATCGACCAGGTAACAGGTCTTGCAAGCTGATAAATCCGTTTCGGATAACTAAAACCCAATCAAAGCCCCTCGGCATTGCGCCGGGGGGCTTTTCCCATACAAAAAAACAGATCGGTTCGTTTTGAAACCGACCTGTTATTTATTGAGTATTATTATTTTCTGTACAGAGATATCCTGACGAAAGTTAGAAATTGCTCTGCTCTCAAATCAATCCTCTGCAATTGCACGCTTATATTTTTCAAGCATTTTTCTCGCAAGCTCAACCGTATTGCCGTTGCTCGGCGCTTCGGGATTTGCGGTTGAAAGCCACTTGCGTTCAAACTCGGCATAGCTCTTATAGAACTGATTGCCCGTGTAGGTATTTCTGTCGCAATGCTGTTTGCGGGTGGTGGTTGAAAACTTCTTCTTTTTCGGGAATTCATAGGCAAGGCGCTCAAAGAAGCTCTGCCAGCGTTTGACATAATATGTGCCTATCATGCCGCCCCATTCTTTCCATGAATAATCGTAGTTGACCGAATCGGACATCGGTCCCCAGACCGTAATCTGAGCAAGGAGATTAAGCTCAAAGTTTTCCTTGTCCTTTTCGTTCAGGGCAAGATCACCGGCTTCCTTCAGATGCTCATAAAGAGTCAGCTCGGGTCTTGTCTGAAGCAGCTCGTCAAGCTCACAGCAGATTTTCAGAAATGCGTTTGAGGAACGTTCAAAAATATTGACATCACGGTTATTAAAGCCGTACATTGCTTTGTCATAAAGCGCCGAAACATAGTTGCTCATTACCTGACGAACCAGATCGCAGGCGTCAAAAACATATCCGTCTTTTGTTGCATTCTCTGCGCTCAGAAGCAGTTCGGCAGCCTTTAACAGGATTTTATTGTCATAGCGAAGCTCCCTGAAATCGTTCGGAGCGGTGTGGCGAAGCTCGGTTGCGGGTCTTGCGCAAATGACCGAACCCGTTTCTCTGCCGACGCATTTTTCGCTGTAGCAGGATTGGCGAAGCAAATTAACTGCGTCAACGAGGCATTTTTCTCTGCTTCCGTACCGTCTGTAGGCATAGTCTCTGAGCCATTCATCAAGATTTATCGGAGAATCCTCGGTCAGCATTTCAAATGCAAGGTCATAATAAAGAGGATTCTGGAATATTCCTTCCATAAAGAGACCTGTTCCGCAGCAGTTATCACATTCAAGAGTTGAATATTCGTTGTCGGCGAGAGCCTGAATGCTGCCGTGCAGGGTGTTTCTGTCTCCGAAATTATGAATTTTACCCAAAATAAAATTATATCCCCAGAAATAATCGGTTTCCTTATATTTGTTGCCGTCAATGTCAAGAATCAGCAGTCTGTCTTTCGGAACGGCTTTAACGATCTGCTCTCTGAGCGACCAGCTCTGCATGACCCAAACGGAATCCTTGTCAAAATCGCTGTACATTGTGTCGATTGCTCTGCCGACTTTATAGAGATAATCCTTTGTTTTAATCGACGGCGCATTTTCATGGAACGGGTCGCAGGCGTAGTAATGATATGCGCCGAAAAGCTGGCGCTGTTTCTCAAGCAGAGCAGTGCCGAACTTTTTGAAAAGCGGATCGGTAGGGTCAAACTGATAGGTTATCGGGAAATTGCACCATGAGGGAATCATGCGAAGGCGGGCTTTATTAAAAATCTTTGTAACCGATGCAGGAACGGTACCCGCAAAGCCCTGCTGAATCGGCGTCATGCCGAGTTCAACCTCACGTTCGATGATTTTCTTGCCGAGCTCAAGACGGCTTTCGATATATTTAACATCGGTCAGGCTGAAATAGCCCGTAATGTTGCCCATGAGCTGCCATTGCCAGAAGGCGGGGCCCGAAAGGAACGAAAGAGCGCCTGTTTCGCTGTATTTAAAATCACGCATGGTGTAGTACCAGACCGCCTCGCTTCCGACAACCGAAAGAGGCATGTTGATGCCGTTCATCGCCATGAAATCAATTTCTTTCTCCCATTTATCCCATTTCCAGAAGGCAAAGGAATAGCCGAAAGTGCAATAGTTAAGAAATGCACGGTGCTTTTGCTTGATTACCTTGGTTATTTTTCCCTCAAAAAGCGGAGCGCTCTTGACGCAAATTTCGGTGTTTCCGCAATGCGAAAGGTTAACTCCGCAGTATTTTTTCAGATAAGCATAATATGCCATTGCCTGACTGATTTTGCAGTCACCGCAGAGCACTATTTTGCCGTTTTCGCAAAAAAGTTCATATGTATTATTGCCGTCTGCGCTGTCAATCGTGCGCAGGTCAAACATATCGGCAATTTCGGGAGTGTTTCTCAGGATAAGATTTTTCATTTTCAGTCTGCTCCTTTTTGAAAAGGATAATATCCGATTTATTATACATTAATATTGAAAAGTTGGCAAGCATTTTCAATGAATTTACAATTTGTTTAATGATTTTTGAACGATATGTGATAAAATAGTAAAAAATACGGAACCGAACAAAAATTAAGCAGTAAAAAAATGCATAAAATGTGAAATAACGCTTTACACATCGGCTTAAATAAAGTAAAATATAGAATAGAGTTTTTCTAATCTGAATGAAGGCGGTGTTAACATGAAACCGGTTTATAAAAGAATCCTGCTCAAGCTCAGCGGCGAGGTGCTTGCAGGCGGCAAGGGTCACGGATTCGACTTTGAAACAATCAACTCAATCTGCGGTGCAGTCAGCGAAATAACAAAGCTCGGCGTTGAGGTCGGTCTTGTTGTCGGAGGCGGCAATTTCTGGAGAGGCCGTTCAGGCGGCAATATGGACAGAACGAGAGCCGACCACATCGGAATGCTCGCAACGGTTATGAACTCTCTTGCGCTTGCAGACTCTCTCGAACAGCTTGGCGTTTCCGTCAGGGTTCAGACGGCAATCGAGATGCATCAGATAGCCGAGACATATATCAGAAACAGAGCGGTTCGTCACCTTGAAAAGGGCAGGGTAGTCATTTTTGCGAGCGGAACGGGCAACCCGTTTTTCTCAACGGACACCTGTGCGGCGCTCAGAGCGGCAGAAATCAAGGCGGATATCATTTTTAAGGCAACGAATGTTGACGGCGTTTACGACAAGGATCCCAATAAGTTCCCCGACGCAGTGAAATATGATGTTGTCACCCACAGCGAAGTTCTTGAAAAGGACTTAAAGGTCATGGATTCAACGGCAGCTTCACTTTGCCGTGATAATAACATTCCGATTCTCGTTTTCAATCTTGAAGACCCGCAGAACATAGTTAAAGCGGTTCTCGGCGAAAATATCGGAACAATAGTCAAGGAGGGTTAAACCTATGGAAAAAGTTTTTGCAGCAGCAGAAGAAAAAATGGGCAAGACCGTCAGCGTTCTCAGCGCTGAATATGCAGCAATCAGAGCCGGCAGAGCCAATGCCTCGGTTCTCGATAAAATTAAAGTTGATTATTACGGAACTCCCACTCCCATTAATCAGATGGCGGCGGTTTCCGTTGCCGAAGCAAGAATTCTGACAATTCAGCCTTGGGATACTTCAACGCTCCATGCGATCGAAAAGGCAATCCAGACTTCCGATATCGGCATCAATCCTCAGAATGACGGCAGAATCATCCGCCTTGTATTCCCTCAGCTTACAGAGGAGCGCCGCAAGGAGCTTTGCAAGGATGTCAAGAATATGGCTGAGGATGCAAGAATCGCCGTTCGTTCGATAAGAAGAGACTGCATTGATAAGGTCAAGAAGATGGAAAAGGCTTCCGAAATAACTGAAGATGACCTTAAAGTTGCAGAAAAGAAAATTCAAGACAAGACCGATAAATTCATCAAGGATATCGACAAGCTTTCGGCTGAGAAAGAAAAGGATATCATGGAAATCTGAAAAATTGCAGGGGAGGCAGCCTGATGCGCCGCCTCCCCCGCATGGCATTAAAATTTAAAGGAGAACGGCGGCTGAAATGACAAAGGAAAACCTTGAAAACATAAATCTGCCCCGACATATCGGCATTATCATGGACGGTAACGGCAGATGGGCAAAGCAAAGGGGACTCAAGAGAAGCGAAGGCCACAAGGCGGGAGCGCAGGTTTTTCGCAATATCTGCAATTATGCCGAGGATATCGGCATTGAGTGCCTGACATTTTATGCTTTCTCAACCGAGAATTGGAAGCGGCCGGCAGAAGAAATTAACGCAATAATGAATCTCTTCAGAGATTATCTCATGGAAGCGCAGGAAAAAGAGGAAGAAAATGAAGAAAAAGGGATGCGTATCCGATATATCGGAGAGCGCAGCGGTTTGCCCGAGGATATAGTCGGCATGATTGAGCAGCTTGAAAGCCTGTCTGCCGAAAAGCATAAAATAACCGTTAACCTTGCCGTAAATTACGGCGGCAGAGACGAAATTATTCATGCAGTCAAAAAAATTGCAAAAAGGGTTGAAGCGGGTGAGCTTAAACCCGAGGACATAACACAGGAAGATATAGACGGCAATCTGTTCACCGCAGGCCTGCCCGATCCCGATTTGATTATCAGACCGAGCGGGGAATACCGTCTTTCCAATTTCCTTATCTGGCAGTCGGCTTATTCGGAATTTTGGTTTTCAAACATTCTGTGGCCGGACTTTACACCTGATGATCTGGATAAGGCGATTATAGATTACAGCAAAAGAAACAGGCGCTTCGGCGGAGTCTGATTTCCGACCGAGCAGAAATAATAACGGCAGGGAGGCGGTTTGAAAAATCTGTATATCAAAAAATATAATTCAGAATGTGAGTGAAAAAATATGAAAGTCAGAATAATAACGGGAGTTATCTCCGCTTTGTTTGCCATAACCTTGCTTGTTTTTACCGGTCTCGGTTTTTCAGGGCCTATGGGCGTTGCAATTTCAGCGTTTTCGGTAATCGCCGCCTATGAATTGATGCGAGTTTCAAAATGCAAAAACAAGCTGATGACCGTTTGCTCAATGGTTTTTGCGGGATTGGTTCCTTTCTATGCCGATTTCGGGCTTAAGAAGTACATACCCATTCCTGCGAGCGTGTTAATAATCTGCTATGTAATTGCAATGCTGATAATAATGCTCAAATATTATGACATAACGAAGTTTGAGCACACAACGCTTGCTTTATTCGGCTCAATCGCAGTTCCTTGCTCTCTGAGTCTGATTTTTGAGGTCAGAAATCTCAGCGTTGAGTTTCCTCAGTATTTTCAGCGTTCACATTGCGTATTTTTCATTCTTTGCGCAATGTATGCGGCATGGCTCTGCGACACATTTGCATATTTCATCGGCAGCAAGTTCGGCAAGCGTAAGCTTGCTCCCAAAATCAGCCCCAAGAAATCAATTGAGGGAGCTGTTGCGGGAGTTGTCGGAACAACCGTTGTTGCCGTTATCACGTATTTCATCTGCGATCATTTCTATTTCAGACTTGACACGGTAAATGTCTGGATGGTTATCTTATCGATGCTGTTCCTGACGGTTCTCGGCATGTGCGGAGACCTTTCCGCCTCGGTTATCAAGAGAAACTACGGCGAAAAGGATTTCGGCAATCTTTTCCCCGGTCACGGAGGAGTGCTTGACAGAATCGACAGTTTCCTTTTCACAATGCCGGGTATGTATGTGATTCTTCAGATCGGCATTGCCATTGCAGGAAAATAATTAATTGAGGGACTTGATGTTTAATGGCAAAAACGCTCTCCGTTCTCGGTTCAACGGGTTCTATCGGAGTTCAGGCGCTTGAGGTTGCTCAGCTTTCGGGCTATGAGATAACGGCGCTGACCGCAAACCGAAGCACGGATATTCTTGAGGAGCAGATACGGAAATTTCATCCGAGTTTTGCGGCAGTTGCCGATGAAAAATCGGCGGCGGATTTGAAAATAAAGGTTGCCGACACCGAAACAAAGGTGCTCTCTGGCGCAAAGGGCGTTGAGGAGTGCGCCGCCTGCGGAGCGGATGTTGTTCTTAACAGCATTGTCGGCATTGCGGGGCTTGCCCCGACCCTTGCGGCAATTGAGGCAGGCAGTAAAATTGCGCTTGCCAACAAAGAAACCCTTGTTGCGGGCGGAAAGCTTGTTATCGCCTCTGCGGCAGAAAAGGGAGTTCCGATTTTGCCTGTTGACAGCGAGCATTCGGCGATTTTTCAGTCGATGCAGGGCTGTCGGGATAAAAAACAGATAAAAAGACTGATTTTAACTGCTTCGGGTGGTCCGTTTTTCGGCAAAACACGCAAAGAGCTTGAAAATGTAACCCCCGAGCAGGCTCTCAGGCATCCGAATTGGAGCATGGGTGCAAAAATAACCATCGATTCCGCTACAATGATGAACAAGGGGCTGGAGCTTATCGAAGCGGCATGGCTTTTCGGAGTTAAAGCGGCGGATATCGATATTCTTGTTCACAGGCAGAGCATAGTTCATTCCCTTGTGGAATATATCGATAATTCGGTTATCGCTCAGCTCGGCGTGCCCGATATGAGAATTCCGATTCAGTATGCTCTGACCTATCCCGACAGGGCTGAAAGCCCTGTCAGTCAGCTTGACCTTGCAAAGGCGGCAACGCTGACCTTTGAGCGGCCGGATTACGAAACTTTCGGCTGCATAAACCTTTGCAGAACTGCTTTTGAAAAGGGCGGGCTTTACCCTGCGGCGGTAAATGCGGCAAATGAGAAAGCCAACGAGCTTTTCAGATGCGGCAAGATCAGATTTCTTGATATTGAGAGGGCTGTTGAGGCGGCGTTTGATTGCGTCGATAATGTTTCGGATTATACGCTTGAACAGGTTTTTGAGACCGACAGAGCAGTAAGAGCCGAAACGGAAAGGTTGTTCTTATGAAGATTATTTCATTAATCAGCGTCGGAGCTGTGTGGGGAAAAGTCTGGCCGATACTTTTGGGAATACTGTTTTTCGGCTTTATTATTATTTTCCATGAGCTCGGTCATTTCATTTTTGCAAAGCTGTTTAAGGTTCAGGTCAACGAATTTTCAATCGGAATGGGTCCCTGCCTTTTCAGAAAAAGAAAGGGTGAAACCAAGTATTGTCTGAGGCTTTTCCCGATAGGCGGCTATGTCAGCATGGAGGGCGAGGATGAGGACAGCGACAATGAAAGAGCCTTCTGCAACAAGCCTGCATGGCAGCGTTTTATTATCATTGCCGCAGGTGCAACAGTCAATATAATCATGGGTATCATTATTGTTTCAATAATGCTCAGCCAGAGCGACCTTATCGGCACTCCGCAGATTCATTCGTTTGATGAAGCCGCAGTCAGCAACAGCTACGGGCTTCAGGTCAAGGATAAAATAAAGAAAATCAACGGAAAACGGGTTTTCTCCGAGCAGGATATCGGATATCTGATGTCAAGGGACGGCGACGGAGCCATTGATTTTGTGGTTGAAAGAGACGGAGCTTTGACCGAGCTTGACGGCGTTAAATTTCAGACCGTCGAGAAAGACGGCAAGCTCACAATAATTTATGATTTTATTATTGTCGGCGTTGAGCCGAACTTTTTGAATGTGGTCAAAAACTCATTCAGCGAATCGATTTCAATAGCGAGAATTGTTTGGCTGAGTCTGAGCGACCTTTTGACGGGTCAATACGGCCTGAGCGATATTTCCGGCCCGATAGGTATTGTTACCAACATTGCCGACATGGCTCAGACGGCAACCAAAGAGACGGATTATACCGTTCTTTTGTGGTTCTTGGCTGTGATTGCGATAAATGTCGGTCTTTTCAATCTTCTTCCCGTTCCCGCACTTGACGGCGGCAGACTTTTCTTCCTGCTTATCGAAATAGTGTTCAGAAAGCCTGTTCCGAGAAAATACGAGGGCTGGGTTCACGCCATCGGGCTGTTTTTGCTTTTGGTGCTGATGGCGGTTGTGTCGTTCAGCGATATTATTAATCTTATCAGGAAATAAAGCCGGAGGCTTGATATATGGAAAGACGAAAGAGCAGACGGGTCAAGGTCGGCGGATTATTTATCGGCGGCGGAGAGAGAATAACCGTTCAGTCGATGCTGAACCGACCCGCTTCTGATATTGAGGGCAGCGTCAGGCAGGCGGTCGAGCTTGAAAAGGCAGGCTGTGACATAATCAGAGCCGCCGTGCCCGATATGGCGGCGGTGAAGCTTATCGAAAAGCTGAAAGAGAATCTGACCGTTCCCGTTGTTGCCGATATCCATTTTGATTACCGTCTTGCGCTTGAAAGCCTTGAAGCGGGGGTTGATAAAATAAGAATCAATCCCGGCAACATAGGTTCAATGGACAGAGTCAGAGCCGTTGCCTGCGCCTGCAAGGCAAGGCAGGTGCCGATTCGCATCGGCGTGAATTCTGGCTCGCTTGAGAAAGAACTCCTTGCAAAATACGGCTCACCCTGCGCCGAAGCATTGGCAGAGAGCGCAATGAATCATGCCGCCCTGCTCGAAAAATGCGATTTTAACGATATTGTGATTTCAATAAAATCATCGGATGTCAAGACGATGATAAAGGCATACCGCCTTGTTGCAGAAAGATGCGATTATCCGCTCCACCTCGGAGTTACCGAGGCGGGAACTCATAATATGGCGCTGATTAAATCGTCAATCGGAATCGGAAGCCTTTTGCTTGACGGAATCGGCGACACCATAAGAGTTTCAATGACCGACGACCCCGTTAACGAGGTTTCGGCGGCGTTCGGTATTCTCAAATCAATCGGGCTGAAAAACGATTGCCCGGATATAGTTTCCTGCCCGACCTGCGGCAGAACCAAAATAAATCTTATCGCTCTTGCAAACGAGGTTGAAACAAGACTTTCGGGCTGTAAGAAGAATATTAAGGTTGCGGTTATGGGCTGTGCGGTCAACGGGCCGGGGGAAGCCAGAGAGGCGGATATCGGCATTGCGGGGGGAGACGGCTGTGCCCTGATTTTCAAAAAGGGCGAAATTGTATGTAAGGTCAGTGAAAATGAGGCGGTTGACAGGTTAATGGAGGAAATTGAACGCCTGCCGGATTAATCCGCCGATAAAGTGAGGAAAAATGCAGAATAATATATTGGATTTTATAGGTGAATACTTAAGCGAGGGGCTGCGGGAAATTCTTTCCGGCGGCCTTGTTGAACATATAAATCTTGATGAGGAAAACATGAAGCTCGGCATAACAGCCGCATTTGACCGCTATATTGAGGATAAAAACATAATTCTTGTTCAGAACGAGGTAAAAAAAGCTTTGGGGCTGAACAAGGTTACGGTTATTCCTCATTATCGGGCAGACGCTCTCGGAGAGCGGTGCGTTCCTCAGCTCATCAGAGCGTTAAAGGAGAATATTGCAACAGCTAACGGATTTTTGGAGAATTCAAAGTTTTCTTTTTCCGAGGATTTGCTTTCGGTCTCCGTATTAAACGGTGCGGACATTCTGAATGAATCCGGGGCAAAGGAATTCCTTTCAAAATATATCCGTGAGTGCTTCGGCGTTAATATCGCCGTTGAAATCAAAGGCGAGGGCTCGGCAAAGCTCGATTCGCCCGAATATGTTCAGATGCAGACTCAGGGAGTCAAGATAGAGGTTCCCGTTGCAGAAGAGCCGAAAAAGCCCAAGCCAAAGCGCAAGGAATATGACGATTTGCCGATATCCCTGACAAATGCAAAGGTCATATACGGCAGTAAAATCAAATCAAAGCCTGTTCCGCTCAGCGGCGTTACGATTGAGGACGGAAACGTCACCGTCTGGGGCAGGATTTTTTCGCTTGACATTCGTGACACGAGAGACGGCAAAAGAAAAATTATCAATTTCAACATTACCGATAAGACAAATTCATATACAGTCAAGATTTTTGAAGCGGTTCAGAACTGCGAGATGCTTGTTGATAATCTCGCTAAAGATAAGACCGTTATGCTCAGAGGCCATGTTGAGTATGACGACTATATCAAAACATACTGCATAAAAGCAAATTCCGTCATGCTGATTGATGAGCTTGAGGTTGAGGATACCGCCGAAGAAAAGCGTGTTGAGCTTCATATGCACACGAATATGTCGGCGATGGACGGAATGACAAGCGCAAAGGATCTCGTTTCAAGGGCGGCGAAATGGGGTCACAAGGCTGTGGCGATAACCGACCACGGCGTTGTTCAGGCGTTCCCCGAGGCTGCGGCTGCCGCAAAGAAAAACGGAATCAAGGTCATATACGGCATGGAGGGCTACTATGTCGATGATTCCGTCAGAATCGTTACGGGCAAGTCGGATATGCCGCTTGACGGAACGTTTATCGTTTTCGATGTTGAAACAACGGGTTTGAGAACCGACAGAGTCCGCCTGACGGAAATCGGAGCGGTAAAATACGAAAACGGAGCAGAAAGGTCGAGATTTCAGACCTTTGTTAACCCCGAAATGCCGATTCCGCCAAAAATCACGGAGCTTACGGGTATAACTAATGCCATGGTTGCTTCCGCTCCCAAAGAGGGAGAGGCGGTCAGAAAATTCTTTGAATTCTGCGGCGACGGAGTGCTTGTTGCCCATAACGCAAGCTTTGATACCAATGTTATCAGATATGCCTGCCAAAGAAACGGCATTGAATATAAATATTCTCATATTGACACCCTCGTTATGGCTCAGAGCCTTGTTGAAGGAATAAAGAATTATAAGCTTGATTCGATTTCAAATTATTTCAAGCTTCCCAAATTTGACCATCACAGGGCGGACGAGGATGCAGGCGCACTTGCAAAAATCTTTGAAAAGCTTATCGAGCTTTGCGCCGAAAAGGGCGTTGAGCGGGTGTCGCAGATTGACGAAAAGATAAAACCGAACCCCAAACGCCTGCCTACCTATCATATAATTATTCTTGCGAAGAATAAAGTCGGCTTGAAGCATCTTTATCAGCTTATCACAAAGTCAAATCTTGAATACAGCTACCGTCATCCGAGAATCCCGAAAAGCGAGCTGCTTGCTCACAGGGAGGGTCTGATAATCGGCAGTGCGTGTGAAGCGGGTCAGCTTTATCAGGCTGTGTTCATGGGCGAGCCGAAGCAAAAGCTCATGGAGCTTGCCGAGGTTTATGACTATCTCGAAATTCAGCCCAACGGCAACAATATGTTTATGGTTCGTGACGGCAAGGTTGAATCCGAGGAAGAGCTTAACGAAATCAACAGGCGGATAATTCACCTTGCCGATGAAATGGGTATTCCCGTTGTTGCAACGGGCGATGTTCACTTCATGGACGAAAGCAATAAAATTTTCAGAGAGATTCTGATGGCGGGTCAGGGCTTCAAGGATTCCGCAGAGCAGGCTCCGCTTTATTTCAGAACCACTCAGGAAATGCTCAATGAGTTCGCATATCTCGGCGAGGAAACGGCAAAAGAGGTTGTAATAACCAATCCGAATCTTATTGCCGACATGTGCGAGGAGATAAAGCCCATTCCCGACGGAACATATCCGCCGAAGATTGAGGGCTCGGATGAGGAGCTTCGCAGGATCTGCTACGAAAGAATGCAGGATTATTACGGCAACCCCATGCCCGATTACATTAAAGAAAGGCTCGATAAGGAGCTTGATTCAATCATCAAAAACGGATTTGCCGTTCTTTATATTATCGCTCAGAAGCTTGTCTGGAACTCGATGGATCACGGCTATTATGTCGGCTCGAGAGGTTCGGTCGGCTCGTCATTCGTTGCTTTTGCGGCAGGTATTTCCGAGGTTAACCCGCTTGCGCCTCACTATATCTGCGAAAAATGCAAGCATTCCGAATTTTTCCTTAACGGCGAATACGGTTCGGGCTTTGATATGCCCCCGAAGGACTGCCCGAACTGCCATGCTCCCATGCACAGAGACGGCCACGACATTCCGTTTGAAACCTTCCTCGGCTTCAACGGCGACAAGCAGCCCGATATCGACCTTAACTTTTCGGGCGAATATCAGTTCTATGCTCACAGATACACAGAGGAGCTTTTCGGAAAATCTCATGTTTTCAAGGCGGGAACAATCGGCACGATTGCCGAAAAAACCGCTTTCGGATTTGTAAAAAAATGGGTTGAAGAAAAAGGAATTACAATTTCAAGAGCCGAGGAGGAACGCCTTGTTCAGGGCTGTGTCGGCGTTAAAAGAACAACGGGTCAGCATCCCGGCGGCATGGTTGTTATCCCTGCCGATATGGACGCTGAGGATTTCACCCCGATTCAGCACCCCGCCGATGACCCCGATTCTGTTCACAGAACAACGCATTTCGACTTCCATTCTCTCCACGATACCATTCTTAAGCTCGATAACCTCGGCCACGATGTTCCGACCTTCTATAAACATCTTGAGGATATGACGCATATATCCGTCATGGATGCGGATGTCTGCGACCCGAAGCTTTATGAACTGCTGACCTCACCCGAACCGCTCGGCGTAACATGCGAGGATATCGAGTGCGAAACGGGCACTCTTTCTCTGCCCGAGCTCGGCACTCCGTTTGTCCGTCAGATGCTCATGGAGTCTCAGCCGAAGAATTTCTCCGATATGCTTCAGATTTCGGGTCTGTCTCACGGAACCGATGTTTGGATAGGCAACGCTCAGGAGCTTATCAAAAACGGCACCTGCACGATTTCCGAGGTTATCGGAACCCGTGACAGTATCATGGTTTATCTGATTCATAAGGGCGTTGAAAAGGGCATGGCGTTCAAGATAATGGAAATTGTCAGAAAGGGCAATGCAAAGAAGCTTCTGACAGATGATCATAAAAAAGCCATGCTTGATAACGGCGTTCCACAGTGGTACATCGATTCCTGCATGAAGATTCAGTATATGTTCCCCAAGGCTCACGCCGCCGCTTATGTTATTGCGGCTCTGCGCCTTGCATGGTACAAGCTTTATTATCCTTTGGAATATTATGCAACCTACATGACCGTCCGAGGCGAGGATATTGACACCGTTTCCGTTCTGAACGGAAGATCGGCAGTCAAGAAGAAAATGGACGAAATCAGCGCAAAGATGAAAACCAAGACCGCAACCGCCAAGGAAGAAGGCACCTTCACCTCGCTTCAGGTTATCAACGAAATGATGGCAAGAGGCGTTGAGATTCTGCCGATTGATATTTATAAATCCACCGCCAACCGTTATGTTATTGAGGACGGCAAGATACGCCTGCCGTTTTCTGCGATTGCAGGCTGTGGCGGAGCGGCGGCTCAGAGCCTTGAAGCGGCAAGAAACGACGGAGGCGGAGAATTCCTTTCCGTTGAGGATTTGCAGATTCGCTCGGGCGTTTCAAAATCCATTATAACGGCGCTTGAGGAGGGCGGAGCACTCAGCTCATTGCCCAAAACAACACAGCTCAGCTTCTTTTGATCGGA
>JAEDKI010000159.1 GCA_016295895.1 Clostridiaceae bacterium
GCCTGATATCCCTGTTTTTATTGCGGGAGATCCGAATCACCCGGAAGTTATGGGAATAAAAGGCTATTGTCTCGGTGAGTCTTTTGTCTTTAACAATGCGGAAGAACTTGAAAAAAAAGCAATAGAAAACCCAAAATTATGCGAAAACAGAATAATATTTGTCTCACAAACGACATTTTCGCAAAATGAATGGAAAAAATGCAAAGAAAAAATAAAAAAATACTATACAAATGCAAAAATATTTGATACAATATGTCTTGCAACTCAAAAAAGACAGAATGAAGCCGCCGAGCTTTCAAAGAAAAGTGACCTGATGATAATTATCGGAGGGCGGCACAGTTCAAACACCGCTAAGCTTAAAGCGGTGTGCAGTGAAAACTGCAAAACATATTTGGTGGAAAGAGCCGATGAGCTCAGGACCATAGACTTTTCTAATATCGCCGTAATCGGCGTCACGGCAGGGGCTTCAACCCCTTCCGCAATAATTAAGGAGGTACTTTTAGAAATGTCCGAAATCGTAAATGAAACCACAAATATTCAGGTAGAGGAGGTGCCTTCTAAAGCCACGATCACAGACGATATGGATTTTTCCGAAGCGCTTGAAGCTTCTCTGAGCAATATGAGCACAGATCAGCATGTTAAGGGCGTTGTTATGGGAATCACTCCCACGGAAATCCAGGTTGATATCGGCAGAAAGCATGCCGGATTCGTTCCCATGGATGAATACAGCGCAGATCCTTCGGCAAATGCCGCAAAAGAGCTTAAAGTCGGTGATGAGATTGATCTTATCATCATGAAAACCAACGATGCAGAAGGCACTGTTATGCTTTCAAAGAAGCGTTATGACGCTCAGAAAACTTGGAACGATGTTTTCGACGCTGCTGATGACGGCAGAATTCTTGAAGGCGTTGTTACCGATGTTGTCAAGGGCGGTGTTCGTGTTCTGACTAACGGTGTGCGTGTATTTATCCCCGCATCGCATGCAACAGAGCGCCGTGATGAATCCCTTGATTCTCTGCTCAATAAGACCGTTAAATTCCGCATCATTGAAGTTAATAAGCAGCGCAAGAGAGCTGTCGGTTCAATCCGTTCAGTCCTCAAAGAAGAGAGAAACGCCGCCGCTGAGGCTTTCTGGGCTCAGGCTGAGGTAGGCAAGAAGTATACAGGTGTTGTTAAGTCAATGACAAACTACGGCGCATTTGTTGATATCGGCGGTGTTGACGGAATGGTTCACATTTCCGAAATGTCATGGAAGCGCATCAAGAACCCCTCAGAGGTATTTGAAATCGGTCAGGAAGTTGAAGTTTATATCAAGGCTCTTGACGCTGAAAATAAGAAAATTTCTCTCGGCTACAGAAAAGACGAGGACAACCCCTGGGAGATTCTCAGAAAGAATTATCCCGAAGGCTCGGTTGTTGAAGCTGAGGTTGTCGGCTTGACTACTTTCGGTGCATTTGCAAGAGTTATTCCCGGCATCGACGGTCTTATTCATATTTCACAGATTGCAGATCGCCGCATTAATAAGCCTGAGGATGTTCTTAAGGTTGGCGATAAGGTAACCTGCAAGATTACCGCTATTGATTTTGATAAGAAGCGTGTCAGCCTTTCAATCCGTGCCCTTCTTGAGCCTGTCGAGGAAGCAGACGAAGCTGTTTCTGAGGAAGCTCCGGCAGAAGAAGTTGAAGCAGAAGCTCCTGCGGCAGAAGACGCAGAATAATAAAGCATTTGCCGCCCGCAGTTATTCTGTGGGCGGTTTTTATTTTAAGCACGGTTTTTGGAGTGATACATATTACTAAAAAGAATAAATTCCTTGGTCCGCTTTATTGTATTCTTGCCGCAGTTATTTGGGGTCTTTCTTTTGTGGCTCAGAATGAAGGCAAGGGTATCGGCACTTTCACTTTCAACGGAATAAGAACCCTGCTTGGCGGGGTTGTGCTTCTTCCCGTTGCCGCTTTGAGCTTAAAAAAGGATAATTCAAAATTATCTGAGGGAGAGAAGAAAAAGATACCTTTTAAAGATATCGCAATCGGCGGCTTATGCTGCGGCATTCCGCTTTTTATAGGCGGAAATCTTCAACAGCACGCCTTTAACTTCATTGATGTCGGCAAGGTTGGTTTTATAACTGCGCTTTATATGGTACTTGTTCCCGTTTTCGGCATCTTTTTGAAGCAGAAAGCAAAGCTGAATGTCTGGTTTGGTGTCATTTGCGGAGTATTCGGTTTATATTTTCTCAGCATTCCGAAAGGAAGTTTTTCGATCGGAAAGGGCGAATTGATAACCGTTTTATGTGCGGTTGCCTTTGCTGTTCATATTCTTGTTATCGACCATTTTTGCAAAACAGTCAACAATGTTGCGCTTTCCTGTGCTCAGTTCTTTGTTGCGGGAACGCTTTCAATTATATGCATGTTCATTTTTGAAGAGCCTGAAATCAGCGAAATTCTCGGTTCCGCTGTTCCTATTCTTTATGCGGGAATTATGAGCTGTGGAGTTGCGTTCACACTCCAGATTTTCGGTCAGAAATATGCAGAGCCTGCCGTTGCATCGCTCCTGCTTTGCCTTGAATCGGTTTTCTCTGTTATTTTCGGGTGGCTTATACTCAATCAGAAGCTTTCTTCAAGAGAAGCTTTGGGATGTGTCATAATGTTTATTGCAATAGTTCTTACTCAAGTACCGACTGAAAGTTTTAAGTTAAAGAAAAAAACGAAATAATATGAGGAGTGTTTTATGTGCTTAACAGAATTATAGCCGTTTTCATGTCTGCCGTAATTTCCGTTACGGGAATGGTTTATTCTGCTGTTAATAACATAATTGATTCGGTGTCTGAGCTTTTCTTCGGAATCCCTTATACTGCCGAAGCAATTAAAGCTGATTTTTTCAGCGATATTGAGGAATCAGATGTCATTCAGATTGATGAAAATAACGGCATAATTGATGACAAGCTTGTTGTTTTCTTAAATCCCGAGCTTGGATTCATAAGAAGATTAAATGTCCTTTCGGAATGCGGTGGAGTTATTTCGGGTTGGTGCACTCCTGCAAACCTCTATGTCATCAGCACTTTCAATATGTCATATGATGAAGCCGTAAGCAGATGCGAAAAGCTGAATGCAATTGACGGTGTTGAGCTTTCAATTCCCGCTTCGGTTTCAAAAACCGCCTGCAACTATACCCCAAACGACCCGTTCGGATCAAGCCAATCCTCCGAAACGGTTTGGGATGAAATAAACCCTCTCGGAAATAATTGGTGGC
The DNA here is from genome assembly GCA_016295895.1 of Clostridiaceae bacterium. Lineage (GTDB taxonomy): Bacteria > Bacillota > Clostridia > Oscillospirales > Acutalibacteraceae > CAG-177. The sequence continues at coordinate 3,247 of JAEDKI010000159.1, forward strand.
TTGAAGCAATCAATGCAAGGCAGGCATGGGATTATTCCGATTATTTCAATACTGTTAAGATCGGTGTCGTTGATTCAGGCTTTGACACTGAACACCCTGACCTTGCAGGCAAAATTTCTTTCCCGGGCAGTAAAGAAAAAGACAGAAATGTTGCCGATGATCACGGCACACATGTTGCCGGAATTATCGGAGCAAATATGGATAATGAAGTCGGAATTGCGGGAGTATGCAGTAATTCACAGCTTATTTGCATAGATTGGAGCCCCGATCTTTTCCAATTCTGGCTTCCCGAGCTTGCAATATTCTTCAGTCTTTCAACGGTAGTAAAAGCGGGCGCAAAGGTGGTTAATTTTTCTCTCGGAACTTCAAGCTCAAAGAGCGACAATTCTTCATCTTTGATGGAAAATGTTTTCAAGCCTATGGCATATTCCTATATAATGGCTTCTCTGTTAAACAACGGATATGATTTTATAGCCGTTCAATCTGCAGGCAACGGAAATGCTTTTTATGAGCCTATCGATGCCGTTAATAACGGGCATTTCTCTTCGGTAACCGCTGAAAATATTTTCACCGGGTCAACCGGAATAAGCAAGCAGGATATTCTTGACAGAATTATTATTGTTGCAAGCGCCGACAATGTTACTAACGGAAAATATGAGCTTTCATTTTATTCAAATGTCGGTTCCCGTATCGAAATTGCCGCTCCCGGTGACAGCGTTTACAGCTGCATTACGGGTGGCGATTATGCAACATTTTCGGGAACTTCAACGGGAAAATATCCTTTGTCGGAAGCTTTAACGGTATAATTCACCTTTGTTCCGCTTTTTGCGTAAACAGTTCCGGGATATAAAAACAGTTTAGACATTTCCCCCGAATAAGGCGTTGTAT
>JAEDKI010000160.1 GCA_016295895.1 Clostridiaceae bacterium
GAAGCACAACCTTTATGATAGGCGACGGCGTTATGCCTTCAAACGAGGGCAGAGGCTATGTTCTTCGCCGTCTGCTCAGAAGAGCCGCCCGCCACGGCAGATTGCTCGGAATTGACGGCATGTTCCTTTATCAGGTTTGCGAAACCGTTATCAGAGAGAACGCAGAAGCATATCCCAACCTTGTAGAAAAGCACGACCTTATCGTTAAGGTTATCAAAGCAGAGGAAGAAAGCTTCAATAAAACCATTGACACAGGTCTTAATCTTCTTGAAAACATTATTAAAAATACCGACAGCAAGGTTCTCAGCGGAGCGGATGCGTTCAAGCTTCAGGATACCTTCGGTTTCCCGATTGACCTGACAAAAGAGCTTCTGACCGAAAGAGGAATGACTGTCGATATCGACGAATATAACCGCCTTTATGCTGAGAGCAGAGCGGCGGCAAGAGCCGCACGCAAGGATGCGGGAGCTGAAGCATGGAAGGGCGGCAGCGTTTCGCTGAAGGACTGCGGCGCAACCGAATTCCTCGGCTACACCGATTATATCTGCGACGCAACCGTAAAAGCCGTTATATCAGGCGGCGAGAGGGCAGAATTCGCATCTGCCGATTCCGAGGCGGCAATTGTGCTTGACAGAACCGTTTTCTACGGCGAAAGCGGCGGTCAGGCAGGCGACTGCGGCAGAATCAAAACAGGCGATGCTGTATTTGAAGTATCTTCAACAACCAAAACTCCCGACGGCATTTTTGTTCATTTCGGCAAAATAGTTGAGGGCGAAAGCATTTCTGTCGGCGACGGTGTTAAGGCTGAAATCTGTGTTAAGACAAGAGAAGCGGCGGCAAGAAATCACACGGCGGCACATCTGCTTCAGGCGGCTCTCAGAGAAACCCTCGGCACTCATGTTGAGCAGGCAGGTCAGCTTGTTAATTCATCGGCTGTCAGATTTGACTTCACTCATTTCTCGGCTCTGACCTCCGACGAGCTTTCAGCAGTTGAAAACAGAGTTAATGAGATTATCATGGAGGCAATGCCCGTAACGAGCGTTGAAATGCCCATTGATGAAGCTAAAAAGCTCGGAGCCATGGCTCTGTTCGGCGAAAAATACGGCGATATTGTCCGTGTTGTCAAAGCAGGCGATTTTTCAACCGAGCTTTGCGGCGGTACTCATGTCAATAATACGGGCAAGCTTGGTCTGTTCAAAATAGTATCCGAATCATCGGTTGCCGCAGGCGTTCGCAGAATTGAGGGCGTAACGGGCTACGGTGTGCTTGATTATATCGCAAAAGATAATTCTCTTATCAGAAATACAGCCGCCGCAATGAAGCTTGCTAATGTAACCGAGCTTGACAAGAGAGCTTCGGTTCTCATGGCTGATCTGAAAGCAAAAGAAAAAGAAATTGAACAGCTCAGAAGCGAGGTTTCACAGCTCAAAACGGGCGATATTATGAGCAATGCCGTTGAAATCGGCGGCGTCAAGCTTGTTGCGTTGACCGTTGAGGGCGTTAATCCCGGCGAGCTTCGTGCAATGGGCGATAAGGTTAAGGAAACCGAAAATGCAGTTGCTGTTATCTGCGGCATCAGCGCCGATAAGACGGGTGCAAACTTCGCATGCGCATGCGGCAAGCAGGCTGTTGCCCTCGGCGCACATGCAGGCAATATTGCAAAGGCTGTTTCCAAGCTTGCAGGCGGTTCGGGCGGAGGCAGACCCGACAGCGCAATGGCAGGAACAAAAGATGTTTCGGGCGTTAAGGCGGCAATGGATTCTGTTGCCGATATCGTCAAGGATATGTTAAAATAATAAAGTTTTTTTAACAGCAAAGGAAGTGTTATTATGGATTGCATTTTCTGCAAGATAATCAAAGGCGAGATTCCCTCGTCAAAGGTTTATGAGGACGATTTGGTTTATGCTTTCAATGATATTGAGCCTCAGGCTCCCGAGCATATTCTGATTATTCCCAAGGAGCATATTGCTTCCGCCGCTGAAATAAATGAGAGCAACAGCGCCGTTGTTGCCCACATTTTTGAGGTTGCGGCGAAAATCGCAAAAGAAAAGAACTTTGACGGCTTCAGAATCGTCAATAACTGCGGCGACAGCGCAGGTCAGACTGTCAAGCATCTTCATTTTCACATGATGAGCGGCAGAGATTTCGGCTGGCCCGCAGGCTGATTCGGTTAGTTACCAAAGGAGTAGAAAGAAATGTCAGAATATTACAGAGTAAATATTGCAGGGCTTGAAAGAGATCTTCTCCGTTGCCCCATCAATGATAAGCTTGATATTGCCGCATTCATTCTTTTCGGCGATGTTGAAGTGACTGTTCATTCCGCAACCGAGCTTCTCAAGAGGCTTCCCGAGTTTGATTATATCGTAACTCCCGAAGCAAAAAGCATTCCGCTTGCCTATGAAATGTCAAGGCAGAGCGGCAAAAAGTATTTCGTTGCCCGCAAAAAGGCAAAGCTTTACATGAAAGACCCCGTAACCGTCAATGTCCGCTCAATAACAACCGATGCCGTTCAGACTCTTATAATGGACGGCGTTGAGGGCGAGCAGATAAGAGGCAAAAGGGTTGTTATCCTTGATGACGTTATCAGCACGGGCGAATCTCTCAGAGCGGTTGAAGAACTTTGCGCCGCATTTGATGCAAATGTTGTTGCAAAAGCCGCCGTTCTTGCAGAGGGCGATGCCGCAAAGCGTGACGATATCGTATTTCTTGGAGAAATTCCTTTGATTGAAAAATAAAATTGACGGAAAGTAAGCTATGATTCGTCCCTTTGCCGTTATCGGATTTACGGCTTTCTTCACAATTGCAATTTTATTCAATTATGAAACCGGAGTGACGGTATTTGCTCTTGCGGCATATACCGCCGCTCTGGTCGTCAGCACATTAATAAAGAATATAAGGAAACGCCGCACTTTTCCCTGTGCATTTGCGGCAGGTGCGCTTGCCTGCGCACTTTTGCTTTGCTCCGATTTGTTTGTTTATCAGCCTGCAATGGCTTATAGCGGCAAAACGTGCGCAGTATCCGCTGTTTTGACGGATACTCCCGAATTGAGATACGGCAATTATTATTATAAAGCAAAAACTCTGACCGTTGACGGAGAAAAGACCGATTTGAAGCTTCGTCTGTCATTTTCAACTCCTCTTGAAGCCGAACCTTATGATGTTATTGAGGGAGATTTCACACTTTATGCAATCGGGGCTTCAAGAGAAGAAACTCTTTCTTCAAGCAAATCGGACGGAATGTTTCTCGGCGCATTTTCGTCGAACGGAGTTTACAAGCTGACTAATATTCCCGAAAGTGAAAAGCCGCTTGCAAAGAAAATTATAGATTTGCGTTCGGAAATTAAGAATGCGATTTATCGGGTATTTCCCGATGAAACGGGTTCACTTGCGGCGGCGCTGATTCTCGGAGACAGGAGCGGTCTATCCGCCGATGTTCTCGGAAATTTCGGTAAAGTCGGGATTACGCACATAATCTGCGTTTCGGGGCTTCATCTTTCTCTTTGGTCGATGCTTATTATTGCTCTGCTCAGAAAAACGGGCATTAATAAGCGTCTGTCAAGCCTTGCGGCGGCTGTCTGCGTTGTCGGCTTTATGTTTTTGACTGGATTTACATATTCGGTTATCCGAGCAGGGATTATGATGCTCGTATTTTTGCTCGGAGATGTGATGCTGAAACGAACCGATTCGCTGAATTCACTCGGCTTTGCTCTGACTGCGATTGCGGCGGTAAATCCCTTCGCTCTCGGCTCTATCGGGCTTCAGCTGTCTGCGCTTTCGTCGCTCGGAGTAATTTTGTTTAATCAATATATCTGGCGAGATATTTCCGATTTTATCGGAAGAATCAGATATAAGCTTATTAACAAATCAGTTTCAAAAGTTTTTTCGCTTTTTATGATTTCAGCTTCGGCAATGGCGTTCACCATGCCGATAACTCTGGGAATTTACGGAGGATTCAATTTTCTTTCACCTGCGGTGAATGTTGCGGCTGTTCCTGCCGCAAGTCTTGCGATGATTCTTTTTGTATGCTCAGTGCTGTTCGGATCGGTATTTCCGTCTTTTTTCAATCTTTTTGCGGCTTTGAGCAGATCGGTTTCGGGATTCATTTTTAATTTATCTTCT
>JAEDKI010000016.1 GCA_016295895.1 Clostridiaceae bacterium
TCGCCGACAACCTGAAGCTGTTTGATAGCGGCGGGGCGGTAGATATCACAGGCGACAAGCAGAGGACGGTGATCCTCTTTTTTCAGCATAAGAGCAAGCTTTGCGCAGTGAGTTGTTTTACCTGAACCCTGAAGGCCGCAGAGAAGAACAATTGTCGGGGGATGGCTTGCGTAAGCAAGGCGGCTTTTTGTTCCGCCCATGAGGCTGACAAGCTCCTCACGAACTATTTTGATAACCATCTGCGAGGGGGTGAGGCTTTCCATTACCTTTTCGCCGATGGCTTTTTCGGTTACGGTGTTTGTGAAATCCTTGGCAACCTTGTAGTTAACATCGGCTTCAAGCAGAGCCATTCGCACCTCACGCATTGCGCTGCGAACATCGGATTCGGTCAAGCTGCCTTTGCTGCGAAGATTTTTGAATGCGTTTTCAAGCCGTTCTGAAAGACCTTCAAATGCCAATTTTTTCACCTCGGATTTTTATGTATTTTGTGCGTCAATGCTGATTATTCAAGCAGCGACATTGCCGCCGCCTTGATGCCGACGCTGTAGTCGTTGATTTCTTTTGAAAGACTGTGGCGGATGTTATAATCCGAAATGCGGTTGGCATAATCAATTATATCATTAAGACTTTTTCGCATTTCCTCAAATCGTTTTGCCATGCCGAGCTTATTTTCCATTTCCTGAAGCTGGGTTTCGGCTCTTTTGATGGCGTCACGCACGCCCTGACGGGTTATGCCTTCGTTCTCTGCGATCTCGGAAAGAGAAAGGTCGTCATTGTAATAATATTCCAAAAAATCACGCTGTTTTGCGGTGAGCATTTCGCCGTAAAAATCGATTAATACGGCCATCTCATAGTTTTTTGCCAAATTTTGACCCTCCTTTCCTCAGCCTTAAAGCTTTTTTTGCATAAAAAAGCGAATTAAAAACAAGTGCATCTGTAAAGCACAGTCACTTTACAGATGCCTATTATACTAAAAATGAACGGCGTTGTCAAGCATAATTTTGTCGGCTTTTTCACGGCTTATCCACTTTTTTCGCCCATTTAAGGTTGAAAAGTGAAAAAATATCCATAGTTTGTGGCAAAATCATGCCCGAAGCACAAGATGTATTCACTTTTTCACATTTGCGATGTGGAAAACTTTTTTACACGCAGACGGTGTTCAGTGATTGTAAAGCTGATGCACTTTACAAAATCACTTCAAGGTCACAATCGTAACGCCGTCCTCGCCCTCGCCGTAAACGCCTAAACGGCTCGTTTTGACATAGGGCGACGACTTGAGATAGCGGGTTACTGCGCTTCTGAGCGCACCCGTTCCCTTGCCGTGGACAATTGTGAATTCGCTCAGCCCCGTGCGAAGCCCCATATCGATGAATCTGTCAAGCTCAATCAGACATTCGTCAACCGTCATTCCTCTGAGGTCAAGCCTCGTTGACGGCGACATGTTGAGCCTGCTTTCGCCCTGAAGCTTTGCTGTTGAGCGTGTCTCTTTTTTCTTCGGAGCGTTTTCGCAAAGGCGAAGGTTTGCGAGCTTGACTCTTGTTTTTATCGAGCCTGCCTGAACCTCAACATTGCCGTTTTTATCGGCGGGGGAGAGAACCTTTGCGCTTTTTCCGATGTCACGGATAATAACCGTGTCGCCCGCCTTGAGCGGACGGGGAAGCACATAGTTTTCATCATCGTCATCAATTCCGATAACCGGGTCTGCGGCGGAATCAATGGATTCAACGCCCCTCTTGACGAGCGCTTTTGCCCGCCTTGCAAGCTCGGCGGCGTCCTTGGTTTTTTGCTGTTCCTTTTTGAGCTTGTCCAGCTCCTGCAAAAGTGTGTATGCCTCACGCTTGGCTTGCTCCACAACTCTGAGCGCCTGCGATCGGGCTTTTTCAATCTCCTGCTCACGGAGCGAAGAAATTTCCGCTTTCAGCTTTTCTGCATCTGCTTTTTCTCTTTCGGCATTTTCAGAAAGCTGTTTTGCACGGTCATATTCATGCTCCATTTTCTGCCTTGTTTCTTCAAGGCGGTCAACAACATTTTCAAACGCTTTGTTTTCGCTTGAAACAAGCTCGCTTGCCCGCTTGATAACCTCGGCATCAAGCCCGAGCTTTTCGCTGATTGCAAGGGCGTTCGACTTTCCCGGAACGCCGATAAGCAGGCGATAGGTCGGGCGGAGAGTTGCAACATCAAATTCACAGCAGCCGTTTTCAACCCTTGGAGTTTCAAGCGCATAGGCTTTCAGCTCGGCGTAGTGAGTTGTTGCGGCGATTTTTGCGCCCTTGAAATGCAGAGCTTCAAGAATCGAAATCGCAAGAGCGGCGCCCTCAACGGGGTCTGTTCCCGCTCCGAGCTCATCAATCAGAATAAGACTGTGCCCGTCCGCTTCATTATATATATCAATAATATTTGTCATGTGTGCCGAGAAGGTCGAGAGCGATTGCTCAATCGACTGCTCGTCGCCGATATCGGAAAGAATCTTATCAAAAACAGATATTTCACTTCGGTCGGCTGCGGGAATCATAAGACCGCACATTGCCATCATCGAAAGCAAACCGAGCGTTTTAATCGAAACGGTTTTACCGCCCGTGTTCGGGCCTGTTATGACAAGAGTATCAAAATCCGAGCCGAGCGAGATATCAACGGGCACAACCTTTTTCGGGTCAATAAGCGGATGCCTTGCCGAACGGAGATTGATAACGCCCCTGTCGTTGAGAATCGGCGGTGCGGCTTTGATTTTGTAGGCATACTGCGCTTTTGCAAAAATCAGATTCAGCTCAAGAGCGCATTCGTAGCTGTTTTTGATGCTGTCTGCAAAATCTCCCGCCTGAGCCGAAAGCTCGCTGAGAATGCGGTCGATTTCTTCACGCTCTTTGGTTTGCAGAACCCTGATTTCGTTGTTGGCTTCAACAACCGCCATCGGTTCGATGAATACGGTTGCGCCGCTTGCCGAGGTGTCATGCACAAGTCCGGCAATTTCACTGCGGTATTCGCTCTTGACCGGAACAACATATCTGCCGTTGCGCTGAGTGACGATATTTTCCTGAAGATATTTTGAATGCGACTGCGAACGGGAAAATTTTTCAAGCTGTTCACGCACCTTGGCTTCCTGAATCCTGATTTTACGCCTTATATCGGCAAGAGCGGGGGAAGCATTGTCGGAAATTTCTTCCTCGGTGACAATGGCGTTGAAAATTGCCGTTTCAAGATATTTATTCGGCGCAAGAGCGCTGAAAAGCGGGTCAAGAACGCACTCAACCCCTGCGTTTGAGGCTCTCCATTGAGAAAGAGTGCGGATAACCCTGAGCACTCCGCCGATGTCGAGCAGTTCTTTCGGGCTGAGCACGCTGCCTGCATTGGCTCGGCTCAAAGCGTTGTTGACATTTTTAAGCCCGCCGAATGACGGACCGCCGAAACGGGCGAGGAGCATATGAGCGTCCTCGGTCTGCTTCAGCAAGGCTTTTGCAAGGTCAAGGTCGGTCTCGGGCTTCAGATGCACGGCGTTATAACGGGCATCCTCACAGCTTGTAAATTCCGCAAGCTTTTCGAGAACCTTGTCAAATTCAAGAGCCTTTGAATGTTTATCAAATGAATTCATATAAGTCTCCTATTTTTGTTACAGCGAGGAGAAACGGGAGCAGCTTAGTTTTCTTCGCCGCTTTCATCGGTTGAGGTTTCGGAGTTATCCTCATCCGATGAGGTCTCCTCGTCTTCGGATGTGACGGTCTCTCCGTTTTCGTCCGTCAGAGCTTCGGCGGTGGTTTCAGCCGCCGAGGTCGGTTCGGCGAACGGAGCTGTTGCCGAGACAGGCTCGGTTTCGGGCGGACGGCTCTGCTTATCGGTTGTTCCGATAACCTCCTGACCGTCTGCCGCCTGAATCGAAGAAACATACATTCCTCCGCTGCGTTCACGCAGAGTTATTTTCATGTATTTGTCCGGCTCGGGAGCGGCATATTCGCCGTCGGCAACCTGAACCCAAGCCTTGTTGCCGATATAGCCTACGCTCAGAATGACCGAGCTTCCCTGCTTCTCAATGTCATAAACCTTGGGAGTGTAGGCGGATTCAACGCCCGTAATGGGCAGAATGTAGCTTTTGAGAGCGGCGTCATAGGTTATGTCGTATTCGCTCATGTTGATTGAAGAATGCATTGACGCAATGTCGATTTCCGTTCCGAAAAGGCCGATAAAATACTGCTCGATATCCGCCTGCGGAACAATGATTCCGATGGTGTCGCCTTCGGAATAGGGATATTTATCCGCTCCGTCCTCGCTCATAAGCAAAGCCCAGACTGCGCTGTTGAGAAGCTGAGAAACATCCGCCTGAGTAAGGTCGTCAAACGGGTCGGGGTCAAACATAACCACGGGAGTCAGCATTTTTTCATATTCTTTTTTCTCGGCTGTTTTATCCGTCAGATTTCCGATTCCGTCAACCGACAGTTTAATAACGGTGACTGCGCCGATGATTGCGAGAATCACGGCGAGAATGCCGATGGGGAAGGCAAGCTTATTCTTCTTGCCCTTTTTGCTTTTATTCGTTGCCAATTCAATAACCTCCGTTGATTACCTTATCTGACCGTTGCCGCTGATAACATATTTTGAACTGACCATGTGGGCAACGCCGAGCGGACCTCTTGCATGAAGCTTCTGGGTTGAAATTCCGATTTCTGCGCCGAAGCCGAATTCTCCGCCGTCGGTGAATCTTGTTGAAGCGTTGACATAAACTGCGGCGGCGTCAACCTGAGCCTTGAATTGCTCTGCGGCGGCGTAGCTGTCGGTGACAATCGCTTCGCTGTGACCCGTGCCGTATTTTGCGATATGCTCAATTGCTTCGTCAATGCTTTCAACAACTTTAACGCTGATTTTATAGTCAAGATATTCCTTTGCCCAATCCTCGGGTGAGGCAGGCTTTGCATAGGGCAGGATTTCGCAAACCGCTTCATCGCCCATGATTTCAACGCCCTTTTCTTTCAGCCTTTCACCTACGGCGAGCAGGGCAAGCTCGGCGATATCCTTGTGAACAAGCAGGCTTTCGCAGGCGTTGCAGACCGAAACACGGGAAGCCTTGGCGTTGACAACGATATCTGCCGCCATGTCAATATCCGCCGCAGCGTCAATATAAACATGGCAGTTGCCGACTCCCGTTTCGATAACGGGAACGGTGGCGTTTTCAACAACAGAGCGGATAAGCCCCGCTCCTCCTCTCGGAATCAGCAGGTCAACATAGCCGTTGAGGCGCATCAGGTCGGTTGCGGCCTGCCTTGAAATATTTTCAACAAGAATAATGCAGTCCTCGGGCAAGCCCGCCTGAGCAATCGCTTCCCTCATAACGGAAGCAATTGCTTTGTTGGAATTAACGGCTTCCTTGCCGCCTTTGAGAATAACCGAGTTGCCTGCTTTAAGGCATATCGCCGCCGCATCTGCCGTAACATTCGGTCTTGCTTCAAATATAACCGCAATAACGCCGATGGGAACGGTGATTTTTTCAATTCTGAGACCGTTCGGTCTTGTTTCTCCGCTGAGAACTCTGCCGAGCGGGCTTTCACTTTCCGCAACATGGCGCAAACCGCTTGCCATTGAAGAAATTCTGTCGCCCGAAAGTGTCAGACGGTCAATCATCGCTTCAGCCATTCCCGAAGCGGAGGCGGCTCTGATATCCTTTGAATTTTCTTCAAGAATATATTCCGTATTGTTTTCGAGCGCATCTGCGGCTGAGCGCAGGGCTTTATCAATAACCGCCGAGCCTGCTCTTGAAAGAATCCGTTGGGCTTCCTTTGAGCGAGCGCCGATTTCAATCATTTCATTCATTTTTCTCTGCCTCCCGTGCCTTAAAGAAAGTGCCTATCTGCCTGCCGTCGATAACTTTATATATATCTTCGGGATCTTCTCCGCTCATAACAACGGTGTTGATTCCGCTTTCGGTTGCAATCTGAGCGGCGTGAAGCTTCGTTATCATTCCGCCCGTTCCTCTGTCGGTTCCGCTTCCGCCCGCAAGAGCGAGAATGTCATCGGTTATTCTGTCAACGCTGCTGATGAGAACGGCATCTTCATTTTCTGCCGGATTTGCGCTGAAAAGTCCGTCGATATCGGTTAATATAATCAGCATATCGGCGTCGATTATTTTTGCAACATGGGCGGAAAGGCTGTCATTATCGCCGAAAACGATTTCTTCAACCGCAACGCTGTCATTTTCGTTGATTATCGGCAGAGAACCGTATTCAAACAGCTTCATAAAAGTGTTGCGAAGATTGCGGTGTCTCTCCTCGTTTTCAAAGTCATCTCTCGTAACGAGAAGCTGACCCGTCGTGTTTCCGAATTCGCCGAAGAATTTGTCATAAAGGAACATAAGCTCGCATTGACCGACCGTTGCCGCCGCCTGTCTGCCCGGAGTGTCTTTCGGGCGTTCTTTCAAGCCGAGCTTGCCGACTCCGACTCCGATTGCGCCCGATGTTACAAGCGCAATTTCAATGCCGGCGTTTTTGAGGTCGCTGAGAACCATTGCAAGCTTTGAAAGGCGGCGAATGTTTATTTTGCCCGTGCTGTAGGTCAGGGTCGAAGTGCCGACCTTGACAACCATTCTTTTTATATCTCTTTTAATCATTTTTTATTCCTCAATTTATTTTCAGATATTTACGGTAATTCTTTTCGCTTCCGACATCTCCGACGCAGCAGAGCGAAAGCTTTGAAAAATCAAAGATTTCCTTTGCGGTCTGCCTGATTTCGTCAAGCGTAACGCCCCTGACGGCTTTGATAACCTCTTCTTCGCTTCTCGGTCTGCCGTGAAGCAGAACTCCCTTGCCGTTGCGTGAAGCAATCGAAGAAACGCTTTCAAGGCTCATGACAAAGCCTGCAACGGTCTGCTCCTTTGCCCTTGCAAGCTCCTTTTCGGTCACGGTTTCGGCAAATTCCGAGATAATTTTCAGGGTTTCGGCAATTGCCTGCTCCTCGGATTTTTTACTGAGCCCCATGCACACGATGAATACAGCCGCATTGAGATGGGCAACATTGACGCAGTCAACCGAATAAGCTAAGCCGAGCTTTTCTCTTATCGTCTGGAACAGCCTTGATGAAGAAGACGCTCCGAGAATTGACGAGATAAGAGAGGCGCAGTCACGCCGTTTATCCGACAACGGAATTCCGGGAAAGCCGAGAATGAGCTGATTTTGCATAAAATCTTTCTTTATTCGGTAAATACCGGGCGAGTAATCAGCCGAAACGGGCGTTAACTCAAATCCCGTATTTTTCATGCCCGAAAAATATTTTTTGCAGATTTCAACGGCTTCGTTTTCGTCAAAATTGCCGCTGAAGCTGACAACCGTTCTTTCGGGAACATAAAACTTTTTCATATGAGCCGAAAGGCTTTCTCTCGTCACGGAATCAACGGTCTGATTTGTTCCGAGAATGTTGCTGCCGAGCATACTGCCACGCCAGACCTTTTCATAGTAGGAATCGGCGCAGAGATCCTCGGGGCTGTCCTCATACATTGCGATTTCTTCCCTGATAACGCCTTTTTCAAGCTCAATATCCTCGGGGGAAAGCTTCGGGTTCATTATCATGTCGCAGATAATGTCAAGAGCCTTTGCGCTGTGCTCCGAAAGAGTGTGAGCATAAAAACAGGTCATTTCTTTGGCGGTGTATGCGTTGAGCACTCCGCCGATTTCGTCCATTTCAACCGCAATGTCAAGCGCCGAACGCTTTTCGGTTCCTTTGAAAAGCATATGCTCCATAAAATGTGAGGTTCCTGCGGTTTCGGGTGTTTCAAAGCATGAACCGCTGCCCACCCAAACCCCGAGGGAACAGGTTTTTGCATTGCCGTTTTTCTGAATAACGATCCGAAGCCCGTTATCAAGAGTAATAATTCTGAATTTATCCGTCATATGTTAACCCTGCTTGTTGTCAAAAATCAATGTAATGCTGCCGAGGGTGATTTTGTCACCCGTTTTGAGAAGCTGTTTTTTCTCAAGAGGCTTGCCGTTTATCAGCACTCCCGCATCGGATTTTATGCCGGTTATGTACCAGCCGGATTTTGTGCAGACAACAACGGCATGAAGCCTTGAAACGGTTGAATAATTCAATATAATATCGCAGTTCTTGTGGCGGCCTATCGAGGTTTCACGGCTGACGAGGGGGAAAGAATCGTTGTTTGCCGTGTTGATAAGCCTTGCCTTGCCCGCAGAAGGCGGCTTGCGCTTCAGGAGCGCCGAAAGGCACAGAGCGAGAACCGCAACCGCAAGAACGGGCAGAGTATAGTGCGAAATCCGCAAAATAAAATCAAGCATGACTTTCTCCGTTTAATTAGAGTATATATAAATTATATTAACATTATATATCCTAAAAGTCAACAATTGAAGAAACATATTATATTTTTATGAGGAAACATATTATGTTTGACATTCTGCGGGTTAAGCGGTAAAATATAATGAACAAATATTGTATTAACGGGTGAATGTTATGAGCTGGATAGATTATGTAATAATCGCCGTGGCTGTCGCTGCGGTTGTTTCGCTTGTTGTTCATAAAGTCAGAGAAATAAAGGGCAAGGGCTGCAGCGGATGTAACGGCAACTGTTCGCAATGCGGCAAAGGATGTAAAAATGATGATGAAAAGCTATGATCTTGCGGTTGTCGGCGGCTGCTCTGCGGGGCTTGCGGCGGCAATCAATGCAAAAAGAAGCTTCCCGAACTTCAGCGTTGCGGTTATCGAAAAGCTGCCGAGAGTCGGGAAAAAGCTGCTTGCAACAGGCAACGGAAAATGCAATATCACCAATTCGGGCGCTCTTGAGCATGAATATCAAAACAAGGGCTTTGCGGAGTATGCTCTGAATCGCTATCCGCCTGAAGCCGTGCTTGACTTTTTTTCGTCGCTCGGCTTGCTCTGTTATGCCGATGACTGCGGAAGATTTTATCCCCGAAGCAATGCGGCGGCAAGCGTTGTCGATGCGCTGAGATTTGAGCTTGAAAGGCTTAAAATCGATGTAATCTGCGACACGCCCGTGAAAGAAATAAAAAAGACAAAAAGCGGATTTTTGATTAACGGAGAGATTTCAAGCGAAAAGCTGATAATTGCGGCGGGCGGCAGGTCTTCCCCTGCGCAGGGTTCAGACGGGAGCGGCTTTGAATTGGCAAAGGCGTTCGGTCATAAGATAACTCCGAGCGTTCCTGCGCTTGTTCCGCTCTGTGCGTCGCCATCGGTAACCAAGCCGATGAAAGGAGTCAGAGTCCGCAACGCAGAGCTGACCCTTAAAGGCTCGGACATTATCAAAAAAACCTGCGGCGAAATCCTTTTTACCGAATACGGACTGTCGGGAATCGCCGCAATGGAGCTTGCTTCGGCGGCTCAGAAATATATCGACCGTGAAAAGGTATTTCCCTTTACACACATTGATTTTATGCCCGATATGGTGTTTGACGAATTGCTTGACTATTTGAATAATCTCAGCAAAATCAAGGGTTCGTGCGGATTGGACAATCTTTTAACGGGATTTTTGCCAAAGGCGGTCGGAATTGCGATTTGTAAAGCAACAAAGCTTTACAATGCGGATATGAAAATATCGGAGCTTTCGCCCCGTGACATGCGCTCCGTTGCTTCAAAAATCAAGGATTTTCCGCTTGAAGTGAGCGGAACGAGGGGATTTAATAATTCTCAGGTGACGAGCGGCGGCGTTGAAACTGCGGAAATAAACGAAAAAACTATGGGTTCAAAGCTTTGCAAGGGCTTGTATTTTGCAGGCGAAGTAATTGATGTCGACGGCGGCTGCGGCGGCTTCAATCTTCAATGGGCTTGGTCGTCGGGTCTGCTTGCAGGGGAACTCGGGTGAGGTATTTTAATGATAAAAATTAATGAAATCAAGCTTCCGCTTGACAGCGATGAGAGCGAGCTTCGCCGTGCGGCGGCAAAGGCTTTGAGATGCAAAGAAACAAAAATAAAATCTCTCAGCATTGTCAAAAAAGCGGTCGATTCAAGGAAAAAGGATAACATCCGTTTTGTATATAATGTTACGGTTGAGGTTGACTCTGACGAGGCGGCTTTAATCGCTCATGCGGGCAATTCAAAGGTCGAGGCGGCTGAGCCTTACCGCTACGAGATGCCCGAAATCAGGAGAACGAGCACTCTCAGACCCATTATCGCCGGCTTCGGACCTGCCGGCTTTTTTGCGGCGCTCATCCTTGCAAGGGCGGGGCTTCGCCCGATAGTTATTGAGAGGGGCGCAGATGTTGACACCCGCACGGCGGATGTCAAGGGCTTCTGGACTTCACGCACACTCAACCCCGAAAGCAATGTTCAGTTCGGAGAGGGCGGAGCAGGCACTTTTTCGGACGGCAAGCTGACAACGGGAATCAAAGACCCGCTCTGCCGCAAGGTGGTTGAGGAGCTTGTTATTCACGGCGCACCGCCCGAAATCAGCTATTCCTCACGCCCGCATATCGGCACGGACAGGCTCGGAGCGGTTGTCAAGGCGTTCAGACAGGAGATTATTTCTCTGGGCGGCGAGGTTCGGTTCGGCTGTAAGCTGACCGATATTATCGTTGCAAACGGAGTTGTTCA
This sequence comes from Clostridiaceae bacterium, assembly GCA_016295895.1. Taxonomy (GTDB): domain Bacteria; phylum Bacillota; class Clostridia; order Oscillospirales; family Acutalibacteraceae; genus CAG-177. Next base: position 10,531 of record JAEDKI010000016.1, read on the forward strand.
GGGAATAACCTGCGTCAGCTCCGACGGATCGAGCGAGGATATCGAGACCGATACGCTTCTTCTCTGCATCGGTCATTCAGCGAGAGATACGGTTGAAATGCTGTATAAAAAAGGAATAAAAATCATGCAGAAGCCGTTTTCGGTCGGCGTTCGCATTGAGCATCCGAGAGAGCTTATTGATAAAGCGCAGTACGGCTCTTTTGCGGGCCATCCCGCACTCGGAGCGGCGGATTATAAGCTTGCGTGCCACCCCGAGCACGGCAGGGGAGCATATACTTTTTGTATGTGCCCGGGCGGAACGGTTGTTGCCGCCGCCTCGGAGGAGGGTCATGTTGTTGTTAACGGCATGAGTGAATACGCCCGTGACGGTGAAAATTCAAACTCCGCTCTGCTTGTCGGCATTGAACCCGAAAACTTCGGAAGCGACCATCCTCTTGCGGGAATTGAGCTTCAGAGAAAAATAGAGAAAACCGCTTTTGAACTCGGCGGAGGCGATTACAGCGCCCCGTGCCAGACCGTCGGGGATTTTCTCGGCGGCGTTGCGTCAAAAAAGCTTTCATATGTTAAGCCGACCTGCGCAACGGGCGTAACTCCCGGCGATATCCGCAAGGTTCTGCCCGAAAGGGTGACGGACACAATGGCTCAGGCAATCGTAAAAATGGATAAGAGCCTGAACGGTTTTGCTTTGCCGGATGCCGTTCTGACAGCGCCCGAAACCCGAAGCTCCGCACCCGTCAGAATCCTCAGAGACGAGCTGTATCAGGCGAACATCAGAGGACTTTATCCCTGCGGCGAGGGAGCGGGTTATGCAGGCGGCATTGTTTCCGCCGCAGTTGACGGAATCCGCTGTGCCCATGCGGTTCTGATTGACGAAAGTGACGAGTGGTAAAAACCGGTATTTGAACAGCTTCGTTTGCTCCGTGCAAGCGGAGCTGTTTATTATCTGCCCGCAATTCGAAAATAATCATATTTATGCACGGCATTCTCATATAATCAAGTAAAATCACTTACTGCGGGGGAATTCAAATGGATAACGATTTTCAGTATCCGCCGTCACAGCGAACCGAGCGGGAGGAATACAGAAGCAGATTCAGATTCACCGAAGAGGATGCGCCGAAAAGAAGCAAGGCTTCGCAGAAAGACGCTAAGACAAAAACGGATTATCTTGTCAGGCTTATCCTGCTGCAGAGCGTTCTGTGTATTTTGATTGTCGGCGGTGTTTTTCTCGTTTCAAAGATAAGCCCGACGGCTTATGAAAAAATGAAAACCGATTACGGCAGGATTATGCAGAGAGACATGTCCGCCGGAGAGATAATGGGTCAGATAAAGAACGCTGCGGAATTTGTGTTCAAGCCTGCCGATATTGCCGAAAGCGTTGACGGAGCGGAAAGCGCCGCAACAACCGCCGTGCCCGAGCTCAGCGAAGATTATTCGGTCAGATCTTATCAGGTGATGAGCGATGACACGGGAGAAACGGTTGCGGTCGGTGAGATAGTCGGCGACGGCTCGGGCGGCGGCGACATGGAGAAAAAAGAGGCGGCAGAGGGAACTTCGTTTGCGCCATATCATGTCAGCGTGAAGCCTGTTTTGCCCGTAAAAAATGCGAGAATAACATCAAGATTCGGTTACAGAACCAATCCCGTATCGGGAAATTACGGCTTTCACACGGGGCTTGACCTTGCGGCGGCGGAGGGAACTCCCGTTTCCGCTTCATTTTACGGCAAAGTTATTGAAACGGGCGAGAGCGATGTTTGGGGCAAATATATTCTTATGGAGCATTCAGACAGCTTCCAAACCTATTACTGTCATCTTTCCGAAATATATGCAGAGCAGGGCGCCGTCATAAGGCAGGGCGAAACAATAGGACTTGTCGGCTCAACGGGCTGGTCAACGGGTCCGCACCTTCATTTTGAGGTCAGGATAAACGGAATAAGGGTCAATCCCGAATCTCTGCTTTATCCCGAAAGCGAAGATGAAGCTTAATTTTGCGGGAACCGCAGTTAAAATCAATGTTTCTTTTGCCGCCGCCGTAACGCTTACATTGATCGTTGATGAAAGCGGGCTGTGCGCCCTTGCGCTGTTTTGCTGTATTATCCATGAAGCGGGACATATCATTTGTCTGCTGATTCTCGGGGAAAAGCCGTCGGTTATTGAACTTTCTTTTTACGGAATAAGGCTTGAACGCAGTTTGCCGGAGCGTATGGGGAGCTTTGACGAAATCCTTGTTCTGGCTTCGGGGCCTGCGGCGAATCTTGTGTTCTCCGCCTTGCTTCTGCCGTTTGGCGCTCACGGCGGAGGAATCAAAACAGCGGCGGCGGCAAGCCTTTGCGTTGCGGCGTTTAATCTTCTTCCCTGCAGACCGCTTGACGGCGGAAACATTCTTCGGTATGCGCTTTGCCGTTTCGGAAACGAAGAAAGAGCCGAAAAAATCTGTTTTTTCATATCCTGCGCCGTGATTGCTCCGATGCTTGCGGCGGGGCTGGCGCTTTTGTTCAAAAACGGAAATTTCACCCTTGCGGCGGTTTCGCTTTATCTTGCCGCAGCTCTGTTTTTGGATAAAAGAGAAAAGAACATATAATATACCATATACCGTCTTTTATCGGCAGAACGCCCTGCTGTTAAAAAGCGGTATTTGATTTTTATGTTTAAGTATGATATTATATATGTCGATTTGATTTTGAACAGGAGAGCGTTTATGTATCCCAAGGAAATTGAAAAATTTCTGCTCAGGGTTCAGAAACCCGGCAGATACACGGGCGGCGAGCTTAACAGCGTTGTCAAGGATAAAGATTCGGTCGATATCCGCTATGCGTTCTGCTTCCCCGATACTTATGAAATAGGCATGTCGCATCTCGGCATGAAAATTATTTATTCTCTTGTCAATGCAAGGGAGGACGCATGGTGCGAAAGAGTATTTGCCCCGTGGATTGACATGGAGCAGATAATGCGTGAAAATTCAATACCGCTCTATGCGCTTGAAAGCGGCGATGCAATCCGTGATTTTGACCTGATAGGCTTCACGATGCAGTATGAGCTGAGCTACACCAATGTTCTGAACATGCTTGACCTTGCGGGGCTTCCCGTCAGGTCAAAGGACAGAACCTCGCTCACTCCGATTGTCATTGCGGGCGGCGCATGCGTTTGCAACGCAGAGCCGATGGCGGAATTTTTCGATATCACGCTTCCCGGCGACGGTGAGGAAGTCACAAACGAGCTTATCGATTTGCTGAAAGAGCATAAGAAGAAAGGCTCAACCAAGCAGGAATTTCTTGAAGCCGCCGCTCGGATAAAGGGCGTTTATGTTCCGTCGCTCTATGAGGTTGAATATAACGAAGATAACACCGTAAAGGCGGTAACTCCGACCTGCGGAGCGCCCGAAAAGGTCGAAAAGCGAAATGTTGCCGACCTTGATTCAATGTTCTCTCCGAGCACATTCGTTGTTCCGTTTCTTGAAGTCGTTCATGACAGAACGACGGTTGAAATATTCAGAGGGTGCATAAGAGGCTGTCGCTTCTGTCAGGCAGGCTTCATCAACAGACCTCTCAGGCGCAAATCGCCCGAAACGGTTGAGGCTCAATGCCGTTCAATCTGTGAAAGCACGGGCTATGATGAAATTTCGCTTTGCTCCTTGAGCACGAGCGACTATAAAGGGCTTGAAAAGCTGATTACAAATATGCTCCCGTGGACCATGGAGGAGAAAATCAATATCGCCCTGCCCTCGCTCAGAGCGGATAATTTCCCCAAGGAGCTTATGGAAAAGCTCAACGCCGTCAGGCGGAGCGGTCTGACCTTTGCACCCGAAGCGGGAACTCAAAGGCTCAGAGACGTTATCAATAAGAATATCACCGAGCAGGAGGTGCTCTCAACGGCGGCTCAGGCGTTCGCAGGCGGCTGGACGGCGGTCAAGCTCTATTTTATGATTGGCTTGCCGACCGAAACCGAGGAGGATATCAAAGGCATTGCCGACCTTGCTCAGGCGGTGGTTGACGAATTCTATAAAAATCCCGACAAGCCCAAGGGAAAGGGCGTGAATGTCAGCGTCAGCCTTGCTTCGCTTGTTCCGAAGCCGTTCACTCCGTTCCAATGGGAGCCTCAGGACAAGCCCGATACGCTGATTGAAAAGCAGAATTTTCTTGTTTCCTGCGTTAAGACCCGAAAGGTCAGCGTCTCCCGCCATGTGCCGTGGACGAGCTTCCTTGAAGGCGTTTTTGCAAGGGGAGACAGGCGGCTTGCCGATGTTATCGAGACAGCGTGGCGCAAGGGCTGTACCTTTGACGGCTGGGCTGAATGCCTGAAACCCGAAAAATGGGAGGAAAGCTTTGCCGAAAACGGCATTGACCCCTATTTTTACACCGCAAGGCGCAGAGAATATGACGAAATTCTGCCGTGGGATCATATGGATTACGGCGTTACCAAAAAATTCCTTATAAAAGAGAATCAGAAAGCCCATGCGGGAGAAACGACCGCCTGCTGCCGTGAAAAATGCGGCGGATGCGGGGCAAACAGACTCAACGGAGGTGTGTGCGATGAAATCGGTAAGACTGTGGTTTAAAAAAGACGGGCTTGCGGTTTATATTTCACACCTTGACATGAACCGATGTATGACAAGGGCAGTCCGCAGGGCGGAAATACCGCTTTGGTACACCGAGGGCTTCAATCCCCACCCCTACATGACATTTTTAATGCCTCTGCCGCTCGGTCAGGAGGGCAGGAGAGAGCCGCTCGATATCCGTATTGAGGGCGAAATGAGCTTTGAAGAAATCGGCGAAAGGCTGAATTCGGTTATGCCCGGCGGCATTGAAATTGTTGAAGTTCGGGAGCCTGTCTGCAAATCAAACGAGATTGCGGCGGCGGAATATGAGATAACCGCAGAATTTTTGACCACCGGCGAAGCGGAGGGCTTTGCCTCGGGAGCTCAGAGCATTATTGACGGCGGAGAGCTCAATGCTGAAAAACGGAGCAAAAAAGGAATCAAAATCGTCAATCTCTGCGAAATGGTTCGCTCATTTGATGCAAAAGCGGACGGAAAATGCGTTTTTATCAGAACCGTGCTTGCCGCAGGGAACACGGTGAACCTGAATGCGGATTTGCTTATCGGTTCTCTGCTTTCGGAATTTGCGGCTCAGACCGAAAAAACTTCGATAGTCAGAACACGGCTTTTGCGGGAAGATCTGAGCGATTTTGAATAAGAATCGCCCAAAAATCCGATAAAAACCGCCTGATATTTGTCAGAATGTAAAAAATATATGAAATGCCAAAAAAATGCTTGCATTATTTTATTTCATATGATATTATATAAATCGCATTTGTGCCGTCAGTTGCGGCTTCGGCTCTCAAAGACGGGGTTTAATGCTTTTATAACATTAAAGCGGGTGTTCCTCTTTTTGCGTTTTGCAGCTACGAACGCCTGAAAAAATCGGAGGAAAAATACAATGGATGCACTCAAATTAATCGCACAGGATTCACTCAAATCCGAAGTGCCCTCAATCGAAATCGGCGATACCGTCAGAGTTTCGGTTAAAATTCGTGAGGGTGAAAAAGAAAGAATTCAGGCTTTTGAAGGCGTAGTTATCGCCCGCAAGGGTTCAGGCGTTTCAGAGACCTTCACCGTTCGCCGCATTTCCTATGGCGTTGGCGTTGAAAGGGTATTCCCCATTCACTCCCCCAATGTTGCGAAGGTTGAAACAGTCAGAAGCGGCCGTGTTCGCAGAAGCAAGCTTTATTACCTCAGAGACAGAGTCGGTAAGGCAGCTAAGGTTAAAGAACAGATCAGATAAAAAGCTTGAGGGTGTAACAACAGGTTTGCGGTTGTTACACCTTTATTCTTATTTCTTTAAATTAATTACAATAAATCAGCAAGCAGCTTCCGTGGCAGGGTATACGGGTTATTTCGCTTGATAATCATTTTCAAAGGGAGGGTCAGCCGTGCGCAGGATTGACGAATTCTGGATTGAATTCAATTCCGTAACTGAAGAAGAAACGCCAAAGACTTCTCCCGTGCTTTCGTTTATCTATGACATGGCAGATTCCGTTAAGGGCGCAATCGTCGTAGTATTTCTGCTGTTCTCCTTTGTTTTCAGAGCTGTCGGAGTTGACGGCGATTCGATGGTGCCGACTCTTGCAGACGGCGATTGGCTTGCCGTGGCAAGCGTCACAACGGAGATTGAACGGGGCGACATTGTGGTTATCAATCAGCCGTGGGAGCGGCATGTTCCGATAGTCAAGCGTGTCATCGCAGTCGGCGGAGACACGGTTTATATTGATTTTGACCGCAACGAGGTCTATGTTAACGGAGAGAAGCTGAACGAGCCTTACATTTCCGAGCCGACAAGGGTGAGCTACGATGTCAGCTTTCCGCTTCAGGTTGAGGAAGGCAAGCTCTTTGTTATGGGCGACAACCGTAATGTTTCGCTTGACAGCCGTTCAAGCAAAATCGGCATGATTGACGAACGTTATGTTCTCGGAAAGGCTGTTGTCAGATTTTATCCCACGGGCGAGTGGAAAATATATGAGGAATAAGGTGAATTCACATATGTCCGAAAATGAAAAGGTTAACGAAGAAAAGAAAAACGGCGGATTTGTCAGCAATTGTTTTGACATTGTTTCAATCCTTGCAACGGCGATAGTCGCAGTTGCGATTGCATTTCTTTTTGCGTTCAGAACAATCGGCGTTGTCGGCAATTCGATGTATCCCACTTTGAATTGGGGTGACAGGATAATTCTGACCGCCTCTCTGTTTGAGCCGAAAAACGGCGATATCGTTGTCACCTGCCAGCCGCCGAAAACCGACGCTATCCCGACAACGCTTGTTAAAAGGGTTATTGCAACCGAGGGGCAAACGGTGGATATCGATTTTTCCGCCGGAGTGGTCTATGTTGACGGAGTGGCTCTTGATGAGCCGTATACGGCTTCGCCCACAAATGACAGAGAGGATTTCAACGGTCCTCTGACCGTTCCCGAGGGTTATGTTTTCGTTATGGGCGATAACCGCAACAATTCAACCGACAGCAGAAGCAATCTTGTCGGTCTGATAAGAGAAGAATATGTCATGGGCAGAGCTCTTTTCAGAGTCAAGCCCTTCGGTCAGTTTAAAATAGGTCAGTATGAATGAGAAAATGACGGTTCAGTGGTTTCCCGGCCATATGGCGAAAACCCGAAGATTAATAAAAGAGAGCCTTTCGCTTGTCGATGCGGTTTGTGAAATTGTTGACGCAAGAATCCCGGAGAGCAGCAGGAATCCCGAGCTTGACGAAATAGTCGGCTCAAAGCCGAGGATTGTTTTGCTCAACAAGTGCGACCTTGCCGACCCGAACGCAACGGCTCGCAAAATCAAGGAGCTTTCGGAGCGGGGCATAAAGGCTCTGCCCGTTGATTGCCGAAGCGGCAGAGGGCTTGAAAAATTTCAGCCTGCCGTCAGAGAGATTCTGAAAGA
>JAEDKI010000161.1 GCA_016295895.1 Clostridiaceae bacterium
AAGAAAAATTTTGATTTTTGCCGTTGTTGCCGTCATTATCGCCGCTTCTGCGGGATTTTTGCATTGGAGCAACAACAGCCTGACGGTCGGCAGCTTCACGGTTTCGCCGGGCGGTCTGCCCCCGGAGTTTGACGGCTTCCGCATTGTTCAGATTTCCGACCTGCATAACAAGGATTTCGGTTCTGAGCTGACCGACAGAATAACCGCTCTTTCGCCCGACATTATTGTTATCACGGGCGATATTATCGACTCTCACCGAACCGATACCGCAAAGGCACTTGATTTTCTCGGAGATATTGCTTCTGTTGCGCCGATTTATTTTGTTCCGGGCAACCATGAACAGAGGCTCGGTGAGGTTTATGAAAGCTTTCTTCAAAAAGCGGAACGGCTCGGAGTTATCTCCGCCGCAGGCAAAACCGCCGTTATTGAACGGAACGGCGCTGAAATCTGCGTTGCGGGAATAGATGATTTACACTTTTTCGGCAGTTCTGTTATGGACGAAAATAAAATACGGTTTGCCGCCGAGCTTGAACGCCTGAAAACGGAAACGAACGGCAGAACGAGCATTCTGCTCTCCCACCGACCCGAGCTTTTTGATTTATATGTGAAAAACGGATTTGATGTTGTTTTCACGGGTCACGCCCACGGCGGTCAGATAAGACTGCCGCTGATTGGCGGAATTTTCGCCCCTGCTCAGGGAATTTTCCCCGATTACACATCGGGAGTTTATGAAAACGGCGGAACATCAATGATTGTTTCAAGAGGGCTGGGCAACAGCGTTTTTCCGTTCAGAATTTTCAACAGACCCGAAATAGTATTATGCGAGCTTAAAGCTGAGTGAAAGATAGGAAAGAGGAAAAAGATGAAAACAATAAAAAGACTTTTTGCCGCTGCGGTTGCGTTTGCTTTAATCTGCTGTGTTGCGGTTTTCGGAATTGATTTTTATGTCAGGCAAAAGGCGAAGCCCTATATTCTCACGCCCGAAAATGCGGGCGTTGGCTATGACTGCATTCTCGTTTTAGGCTGCAGGGTGAACGGCGAAACGCCGAGCCATATGCTTGAGGACAGGCTCCTGCAGGGCATAGAGCTTTATGATATCGGCGCAAGCGAAAAGCTGATTATGAGCGGTGACCACGGAAAAACGAACTATGACGAGGTTAACGCCATGAAGAAATTCGCCGTTGAGAGGGGCGTTCCCTCGGATGCGGTTTTCATGGATCATGCGGGCTTTTCGACCTATGAGAGCATGTACCGGGCAAGGGATATTTTTCAAGCGAAAAAAATCCTTATTGTCACTCAGAAATATCATCTTTACAGGGCGGTTTATGACGCAAGGGCGCTCGGGCTTGACGCATACGGCGTTGCCTCCGACCCCCGAAGCTATGTCGGGCAGAGCTACAGAAATCTGCGTGAAATTCTTGCAAGAAACAAGGATTTTGTGTTTTCAATAGTCAAACCCGAGCCGACATATCTCGGCGAGCCAATCCCCGTCTGGGGCAGCGGCGACCTGACGAACGATAAATAATAAAAGCTTGTATCGGTCTTTTGCCGCCGATACAAGCTTTAAAAATATAATCTTGTGGGGAACTTTTTAATTAATATATCGGAGATTTGTTCCCCATATCAAAATGCTTTAATGCAAAGGCTCTTCATAAATTCAATAATTTTGCCGTTATCCCTGCCCTCATAATAGGTCACGAGCAGTTCTTTGAAATCGGGAACCTGTTTTTCGGGAATTATCAACATTCCGCCACCCTGCGAAATAAGGTAATGATTTGCAAAAATAACCGCCGCTCTCTTGTTTCCGTCGTTGAAAATCTGCGTTTTCATGCAATAAAGGCAAAGCATAATCGCTTTTTCGTCTGACGGAATATCTCTGCAAAGTATTTCTTCAATATTTTCCTTTACCTCCGATTCAATCGGGAAAGGCGGAATATAGCTTGTTCCGCCGATAGTTACGGGAACTCCCCTGATACGCCCGCCGTCTCGGAAAAAGCCCTCGTTAACAAGCTTTGCGATATGGTAGAGAACAGAGTAATCCGACGGATAGCCGATAACATCACGGTCAAGAATAAATTCCCATGCGTGTTTCAGGTTCAGAATTTTTTGAACATCGGTTGCGGTCATTCCGCTGACTATATCGTTTTCGATTATATCCTCGGTCTGAGGAAAGGTCGTTGCAACGCCTTCAAGAATTGCTTGGTCATAGATGTTTGACTTCATGTTTGCACGGGCAAAATCCAGATTGAGCTGAACCCTCGGCGACAGCTCCGAATCGGAATATCCGAGAGCCTCAAGCTCTTTATCGAGCCTGCGAATATTTCTTCTGTATTCCCTTGCGTCTCGGGCATTGCGGAGAAGAAGCTGATAAAGTTCATCGGAATAAACATCGACATAGGTTGAAGAAAGCCTTGAACCGATGCGTTTGCGGATATAAATATATTTCTTTCCGCCATGCTCTTTGATTTCGGGGCTTCCGTCATAGGGAAAAATGTCCAATCTTGCCTGATAGTCTGCTTTTTGATGAAGCAGTTCCTGAATTTCGGATAAATTGTAATTCATAATTGCCTCCGTGGGGAACTTTTTCGCTATTATTATAACATAAAGTTCCCCATTTTGCAATATTGCTTCTATTCTATAAACGAAAAAACATATCAAAAGGTTCATTTATTCTAAAATTATTTGTAAAAACTAAAATATGATAAAAAGCTTGCATCGGCGAAATAAAAACCGATACAAGCTTTTTGTTGTTTCAGTTAAAAATACTTCTCTGCATATTCGACGAGAGTTCGATAATATTCGTCGGATTTATCGGGATCTGCCGCCAGATCATGGTCGGAATTCGGATAAGTTATGAATGTATATTCCGCTTTGCAGTCTGCCAACGCTTTTTCAAGGGACACGGCGTTGGAATACGGAACTATGCTGTCTTTCATTCCGTGGCAAAAAAGCGTGGCGGGAACATCGGAGCGAACATAGCTGAGCGGCGAAACTTCCTTAAGCTTTTCGGTATATTCTCCGATATCAGTCTCATTCATTTCGGGCACGCCGATAAGACCGCCCGCAACCGTATAAAGAATGGCATTTTCGGGAGAATAGAAATTCGGGTCGGTTAAATCGGTCGGGCCGCTCAATGACACACAAAAAGATATGTCAACAGGTGATACGGCTTGATTTTTATAAGAATACAGCATTGAAAGATGTCCGCCTGCTGAACCGCCGAGCAGGGCACAGCTTTTGATTCTGACTCCCTTTTCCGAGGCGCGTGCCTTTATTTCTTCAAGGCATGCCGTTATGTCGGCAAGCATATCTTCGCAGGTTGCACCTTCACCGATAAGTCTGTAATTCATCGTTGCCGTGATATAGCCGTAATTTGAGGAAATGCTCCTGCAAGCGTCGGAATAATCGGATTTATCTCCGCTAATCCATGCTCCGCCGTGAATCATCAGCATAAGTCCAAGCTCTTCGCCTTTATTCTTTGGAATAAATATATCAACCTTTTGAGATTGAGACTGAGAAGCATAAGCAACATCACGCATAACCGTTACTCCGGGCACAATTCCGAAAAGCCAGAGGAACGAAAAAACGGCAGACAGAATCATTGATATTAATTTTGCAAACATTTTGACCTCTCCTTCTACTGACAAACCGATAATCGGTTTCGGGGATTGTTTTCATGATAATTATCACACTGCAGAACGGATAAGTCAATAGAAATATAAGAAAAAAGCATCTTCACCGCATGGCAAAGATGCTTTTTGAGTTTTAAGTTTAATTATTTAAACTTGCGCTTACGGGCAGCCTCTGATTTCTTCTTTCTCTTAACCGAAGGCTTTTCGTAATGTTCTCTCTTGCGAACCTCCTGAATAACGCCGTCTCTTGAAGTCTGTCTTTTGAATCTTCTGAGTGCGTTTTCGAGTGACTCGCCTTCCTTGACTTTTACCTGACTCAAATCTATTCCCTCCCCTCGTCTATTAACAGGGACTATATAATCATAGCTTGGTTAGTATTATACAATAGACTAACCCCTATTGTCAACAACTAAAATATTAAATTTTAGCAACATTTTACGGCTTAACG
>JAEDKI010000162.1 GCA_016295895.1 Clostridiaceae bacterium
ATTTTATAACAATATAATTGTCTTTTGGGTAATTATGGTGTAAAATAATGTTAAAAACAATATCAAAACGGGTTGCGGGAGGTTTAAAATGAATATCACCGAAAAAAGAAAGGCTACTTTAGTTAATTTTGTTTTCTATGCTTTTATTATTGCGGCATACTATCTTTTTATGAAATTTGCATTCTGGCTGGTTGCGCCGTTTATTTTTGCGTTTCTTATCGGAATGCTGTTGCAAAAGCCCGTCAGGGCAATCTCCAAAAAAACAAAAATAAAAAAAGGCATTGTCTCGGCGGTTGCGGTTTTGCTGATAATCGCAATTCTTCTCAGCGTAATCGTGCTTGTGGGCTACAGAATAGCCGTTGAATTCAGAGGCTTCGGTCAATATCTCATGTCGCTGTTCAACGACCTGCCGGGTCTTCTCAAATCCTTAGAAGCGTGGATAATCAACCACATAGCGTTTCTGCCCGATTCGCTCGAAAAAACCGCTTCAAACGCAATATCCGATTTCATCGACCGCCTGCTTCTGCTCCTTGTTGAACAGGAAAACACCTTTGAAAGCAGCGGTGCGGCTTCGGGCTTTGACTTTTCGGTTCTTGCAACTCCCCTCGGCGGGCTTCTCTCAACGGCAAGACAGATCCCTTCAATTATAACGGCAACTCTTATCAGCGTAATCGCCTGCTTCTTCATCACCTGCGATTATGACAACGTTACAAACCTGATAAAGAAAAATGTCTCGGAGGAGCACGAAAGAGCAATCGTCAGAACCAAGAGAATTTTCGGAGACATTATAGGAAAAATGTGCAAATCCTATGTCACGATTATCTTTATCACTTTCTGCGAAATATCAATCGGACTTAATATTCTTAAGCTCATCGGCGTTTACGGCGGCGGCTACATCATTGCAATTTCCATTGTCACCGCTCTTGTAGATATTCTCCCCGTGCTCGGAACGGGAACCGTTATGGTTCCGTGGGCGCTGTTCAGCCTGTTTTCGGGCAAAATCGGCCTCGGCATCGGTCTTTTCGTGATTTACGGAGTTATAACCGTAATCCGTCAGATTCTTGAGCCCCGTCTTGTCGCAATGAATGTCGGTATTCATCCGATTCTGACGCTCATGGGCATGTATCTCGGACTTCAGCTCTTCGGAGTTATCGGTATTTTCATTGTTCCCATAACTTTTGTCCTTATTAAGGCACTCAACGAGGAAGGCATCATTCATCTTTACGGCGGAGGCAGAAAAGCCGCCGAACCCGAGCCCGTGCCTGCTCCCGAAGAAGCGCCGAAAAAGAAATAGTCGCTGAGCCTTCGGATTTTCAACGCTTTTTCTCCCGAATGTATAAAAAAACACTAAAAAAATTATTGAAATTGGAAAACTTTTGTGATATAATTCTATCTAACACGGCGTCAGCACGGTATAAATTAATATTTTCCTGCCTTGACCCTTTCAAAGGGCGGCATACTTAAAGGAGGAAGTTTTTTGAAATTATATAATGCAAAAGACATCAGAAACATCGCCGTTGCCGGTCACAGCGGCAGAGGCAAAACATCACTTGCGGAGGCTATGCTTTTCAATGCAAAGGCAACCGACAGACTCGGTAAAACGGCAGACGGCAACACCGTTCTCGACTTTGACGCCGAAGAAAAAAGAAGAAAAGTTTCAATTTCAACTGCCATGGCGGCTTTTGAATGGAATAACACAAAGATAAATCTGCTCGACACTCCGGGTCTTTTCGACTTTGCGGGCGGTCTGAGCGAGGGCATCCGTGCCGCTGAGACAGCTCTCATCGTTCTCGGCTCAGGTCACGGAGTTGATGTCGGCGCAGAAAAGGCTTTCAAAGCGGCTTCAGAGAGAAATCTTGCAAAGATTTTCGTTTTCACTCGCTGCGATTCCGAGCATGCCAATTTCGGCAAGACCTACGGCGCACTCAAAGAGGTTTACGGTTCAAAGCTTTGCCCCGTAGTTGTTCCCTATGTTGAGAATGAAAAGGTTTCGGCTTATGTTGACTTTTCGGTTAACAAAGCTTATAAATATGATAACGGCAAGGCAACCGAAATTCCCGTTCCCGAGAGCGACGAGCTTGCTGAGCTGAAAGCTGAATTCAGCGAAGCTGTCGCTTCGGCAGATGAAGAACTCATGGAGAAATTCTTCATGGAAGAAGAGCTCACAGCCGATGAGATTGCAAGAGGACTTAAAGCCGGCGTTGCTTCGGGAGATATTTACCCCGTTTATTCCTGCTCAGGTCTCAAGAACGAGGCTGTTGACCTGCTTCTTAACGGCATTGTTGCCGCCGCTCCCGACGCCGCTTCAAAGGCAGGCGAGGGCGACCTCAAATGCGACGAAAACGGCCCCGTTGCCGCTATATGCTTCAAAACCATCGCTGACCCGTTCGTCGGAAAAATGTCCTTCTTCAAGGTTGTTTCCGGCAAAATCACTCCCGACACTCCCGCTTATAACGAGCGCACGAGTGAGAGCGAAAGAATGGGCAAGATAGTATTCCTCAAGGGCAGCAAGCAGGAGGACGCTCAGGCAATCGTTGCCGGCGACATCGGCGTTGTCACCAAGCTTTCGGGCTTCAAGACGGGCGACACTCTCTGCTCGGCAAAGAATGAAGTCAAGCTTGAGGGAATCAACTTCCCGCAGCCCTGCCTTCCCATGGCTATCAAGGTTCGCAAGAAGGGCGAAGAAGACAAGGTTGCCGCAGGTCTCAACAGACTTGCAGAAGAAGACCTCACAATTTCCTACACCACCAATCCCGAAACAAGAGAGCAGATTCTCTCCGGTCTGGGCGAGCAGCATCTTGATTCGGTTGTTACAAAGCTTAAAAATAAATTCGGCGTTGAGGTTGACCTCTCCGTTCCGAAGGTTGCTTACAGAGAAACCATCAGCAAGAAGGTTGCCGTTCAGGGCAGACATAAGAAGCAGTCCGGCGGCAGCGGCCAGTTCGGCGATGTCTGGATTGAGTTTGAACATATCGACAGCGACGAGTTTGAATTTGCCGAGAGAGTTGTCGGCGGTTCCGTTCCCAAGAACTTCTTCCCCGCTGTTGAAAAGGGTCTGCGTGAAGCAATCCTCAAAGGTCCCCTTGCAGGCTATCCCGTTGTCGGCCTGAGAGCAACTCTTTACGACGGCTCCTCACATCCCGTTGACTCAAACGAAATGGCATTCAAGATGGCGGCAAAAATTGCTTACAAGAACGGCATGCCCCAGGCAGGCCCGAAGCTTCTTGAACCCTACGGCTCACTCAAAGCCTATATGCCCGGCGACAACCTCGGCGACATCATGGGCGACATCACCAAGAGACGAGGCAGAGTTCTCGGCATGGGTCCCTGCGAGGATGACCCCAAAATGCAGGAGCTTGTTGCAGAAGTTCCCATGGCTGAAATGGGCGACTTTGCAACGGTTCTCCGCTCCGTAACTGTCGGCAGAGGCTATTTCTCATTCGTATTTGACCACTATGAAGCAGCTCCCGAAAATGTTGCTCAGAAGGTTATCGAAGAAGCAAAAGCCGCCGCAGAAACAGAATAATTTCAAAAATAAATTTGCCGCTCGGTCATTCCGGGCGGCTTTTTTGTGTGAGTATTCTATTATTCAATATGGGCTGATTATTGAATATCCGTTACCTTGTAGCCTTGATCGGCAACAGCCTTCTTCAGAACATCATCTGAAATCTCTTTTTCAAGCGTTACAACAGCAGTTCCGGTCTTGTGGCTGACTTCGGCATTTTTTACGCCGTCGAGTGCTTCAAGAGCTTTTTTTGTGTGCATCTCACAATGTCCGCACATCATACCTTCAATTTTTAATGTCTTTTCCATTGTTTTTGTCTCCTTTTCGGTTGTGGTTTTTAATTTATTCTTGATTTTGTGATCCCGTTTGGAATCGTGCATCTGAAAGAAATTTAAGCGCAGTGCGTTGGTGACTACGCTGAAGCTGGATAAACTCATTGCCGCCGCCGCAAACATGGGATTTAACTGCCAGCCGAGCACACTGATAAATACGCCGGCCGCCAAAGGAATACCGATAATGTTATAGATAAACGCCCAAAACAGATTTTCGTGAATGTTGCGCAGCG
>JAEDKI010000017.1 GCA_016295895.1 Clostridiaceae bacterium
TTCTCCTTGAGGAGAAGGTGCCGAGGAACGAGGCGGATGAGGTGTCAAACCAAATCCCGATTTTCGCTCAAATCTCAAAAGCCTATGTTCGGCTTTGCACTTCTTTACTAAAAAAACAATCGGGCAACCGCACGGGTTGCCCGATTTTGCTGTTACATACTTTCCGGAACGGTTATTTTGAACATTGAAAGGACATTGTGCATAACGCTCTTTACGCACAGGCAAAGGCTGAGTCTTGCCTGCATGAGCGATTCATCCTCGCAGTTAACACGGCAGGCGTTGTAGAACTTGTGGAACAGCGTTGCAAGGTCAACGGCATAGCGTGTTATCTTTGCGGGGTCATAATTCCTTGCGGAAGCGATTATCTCGTCCGTCAGAGACGCAAGATGCCTGATAAGCTCCTTTTCCTCCGGCTCTTTGAGCAGAGCAAGCTCGGGAACGGTGCATTCTCTCGGCGTTTTGCCCTCCGAGGCAAGCTTTTTGAGAATACTGCAAATTCTTGCGTGAGCATATTGGCAGTAATAAACGGGATTCTGTGAGCTTTGCTCAACGGCAAGGTCAAGGTCAAACTCCATCTGCGAGCCGGGCTCTCTCATGTTGAAAAGGAAGCGTACTGCGTCAATCGGGATTTCTTCAAGCAAATCAACAAGCGTGATTGCCTTGCCCGAACGCTTGCTCATGCGGACAACCTCGCCGTCACGGGTCAGGCGGACAAGCTGCATGAGAATGATGTCAAGGTCGTCGCCGCTGCAGCCGATTGCGTCAAGAGCGCCTTTCATTCTTGCAACATGGCCGTGATGGTCTGCGCCCCAGACGTCGATAGCCTTTTCAAAGCCTCTCTTTTGAAGCTTATTGCGGTGATAGGCAATGTCGGCGGCGAAATAGGTCGGGTTGCCGTTGGTTCTGATAAGAACCTCGTCTTTCAGCTCAAGGCGTTCGATCTCCTCGGGGGTTTTGCCTTCGTTTGCAAGTCTTGCGCCGAGAACTTCCTTGTTTTTATACCAAAGTGCGCCGTCCTTTTCGTAGGTCAGCCCTTTGCTTTTCATTATTTCAATGGTTTCGGCAAGCTCGCCGTCATTGTGAAGCGTGCTTTCAAGGAACCATGTGTCATATTCAATGCGGTATTTTGTGAGATTTTCTTTCATTGCGGCAATGTTGCGGGGCAGGGCGTAGTCAACAAGAGCCTTTCTGCGCTCGCTTTCGGTGGCGTTCAGATATTTATCGCCGTTGATTTCCGCAAATTCCTTTGCTCTGTCGATAATATCCTCGCCGTGATAGCTGTCCTCGGGCAGTTCAACGGCATTTTCACCCTTGAAAATCTGCTGATATCTGATATCCAGCGAAAGGCCGAATTTGTCAATCTGATTGCCTGCATCGTTAACATAAAACTCACGGCTGACATCATAGCCCGCAAAGTCCATAACCGCCGCAAGGCAGTCGCCGAGAGCGCCGCCTCTTGCGTTGCCCATGTGCATGGGGCCCGTGGGGTTTGCGGAAACAAATTCAATGTTTATCTTTTTGCCTGCGCCGTAGTCCGAACGGCCGTAGCTTTCGCCCTTTTCAAGAATATCCTGAATTACAAAAGCGTTGAAGCTGTCGCAGAGATAAAAATTCATAAAGCCGGGGCCTGCGATTTCGCATCTGTCAAAGAATGTGCCGCTGAGCTCCAGCCTGTCTGCGATAATCTGAGCAATTTTTCTCGGAGCGGATCTGAGATCTCTTGCCCATGCCATTGCGGCGTTTGAAGAATAATCGCCGTTCTCTTTGTTGGCGGGAACTTCGATATTAAAATCGCTGAGCGGAACCATGGGGAATTCGCCGTCCGCCACGGCTCTGCCTGCGGCGTCCATGATTGCCGTGCGCATTTCGCTGATTGCCTGCTTGACTAAAAGTGACATTTTTTATTCCTCCTGTGTGTTGCTTCCGCCGACAGAAGCGGCCTTTTCGGCAACGGTTATGCAAAGCCTGTTTTCCGAAGCAGGCGCATTGTTAAAATCAATTGTGTATGAAAATCTGAGAGTGCCGCCGGATTCTCCGACCTCGTTTGCAATTTCGGTTGCATAAACTCCCATCATCAGCGCACCGAACGGCGTTGAATAAAAGCAGGAGTGGCGGCGTTCCTTTTCAATTGTCATTTCCGTGCTGTACTTTCCGACACGGGACATTATTATTTTTTCCGAGCCTTCAACCGTCAGAGTCGTTACGCAGTCGGCCATCTCCTCGTCGGTTTCGCTGTAAATAACCTTACAACCGCCTTCCGTTTTCTCAAAACTGCCCGAGGAGGTCAGCTCATATATGCTTTCTTCGCCGTCGGCGATGTGACGGTCAACTATTTTAATAACTGCTTCTTTCATTTCTTTCCTTTCACGAACAGTCCTTTACATATGCTTTTGAATTGCAAGCTCAATCAGCCTGTCAAGAAGCTCGGGGTAGGGGATTCCCGAAGCGGCGAACAGCTTGGGATACATGCTGATTGATGTGAAGCCGGGGATGGTGTTCGGCTCGTTGAGCATTATTGCGCCGTCGCTTGAACGAACGAAAAAGTCAACTCTCGTAAGCCCCGAACAGCCGAGAATTTTATAAATTCCGACCGCTGTTTCACGCAGATTATTCAGAACATTTTCGGGAAGCCTTGCGGGAATTATCAGCTCGCTCTCATTGGCAAGATATTTTGCCTCATAGTCATAAAACTCGTTGCAGGGAACAACCTCGCCCGCAACCGAAGCAATCGGTTCATCATTGCCGAGAACGGCGCACTCAACCTCCATGCCGACGATGCCTTCTTCAAGAACAAGCTTTTTATCGTGTTCAAAGGCTTTTTCGCAGGCTTCTTCAAGCTCGGAAATGCTCTTTGCCTTGCTTATGCCGACAGAAGAGCCTGCATTTGCGGGCTTGACGAAAATCGGGAATCCGAGCTTTTCCACCGCATTCCTGAGCAGAGCGTCTTTATCGGCAGAATAGGCGTTTTTGTCAAAAGAAACCCATTTTGCCTGATTAATGCCGTAGAGATCCATAATGGCGTTTGTTGCCGCCTTATCCATGCAGATTGCGCTTGCCTCCGTGTCACAGCCGACATAGGGCAGACCTGCAATTTCAAGAAGACCCTGCATTGTGCCGTCCTCGCCGTTTTTGCCGTGAAGCACGGGGAAAACAACATCGATTCTTTCAATTTCGGCGCCTTTTGAGAGGCGGATGATTCCGTGATGCGAACGGTCGGTGGAGATAACCGCAGGCTCAAGATTTTCTTTGTCCTCAAGCCATTTTCTCCCGGGGAGCATGTCGGGAGAGCCGCTGTAAACATAGCATTCTCCTCTGTCGGTTATGCCCATTGCGATAATATCGTATTTGTCGGTCGGGATGTTTTTGATTACGGAGCATGCGGAGGAGAGCGAAACATCATGTTCGCTTGAAACCCCGCCGAAAAGAACGAGAACTTTTTTCTTCATGCTGATACTCCTTTACAATATGAAAACAATCGCTGCTTTCCCATTATAATTATTTTATAGTTAAAATATGATATCATAAACCGAAAGATTAGTCAATATCGCAAAGCGGAAAATCAAAGCTTTTTGACGGCAAGGCAATATGCGGAGTTTTCGGGGGCTTTCATGGGTCGGGAGGGGTTCGCTTTGTTATAATCCGAAAAGTACTGCTCCGTTGCTTCAACGGCGTTCAGATGCTCATATATGAGATATCCGAAGCGTGAAAGAAGCCGTTCGATTTCAAGATATGTATAAGTTGACTGCATTTTTTCGCCTGCTCCCGCCGCAAGAGAAACAAGCTTTTCATCCTCGGAGCAATGATAATCAAAAACAAGGCTGCTGCCGGGCGACTGAAGCCTGCCGATTATTCCGAGAATGTTTGAAAATTCTTTGACGGTCATATACTGAGTTGCGCCAAGAATGCTGCAAAAGCTTTTAACTCTGCTGTTAAAGCCGTCTGCAATCAGCCTTACTGCCGTTCGGCTTGTCATTTTCTGCTCTGCGGATATATAATATGTGTTTTCGGGTATATCAATTCCCGCCCGTTCAAGCCTGCGGAGCTTATCTTCAATGACATCGGCGAAATCAAGCTCAATAACCTTCAAGCCCTCGGGGCGGTGGAGCGAACGGTACGCAAAGGTGTCATATCCCGAACCGATTGCCGCATATACGCTTGTTCCGATAAGGCAGGCGGTTTCAAGCGAACGCTCTGCAAATGCGCTTCGTGCAAGCACGGGCGGAGCGATAACGCTGACTGCGGCGTCGAGAGCCGATTGCCCGTCACCCTTAAAATCGGGCATGAAAAAGCCGATTCCGTCAGTCAGGCTTCCGGCAATCATTCCGTATTCTTTATCGCCTAAAAGCCGCTTTGCGAGATAATCGTTGAAAATCGGCGGTTCGGCGTTTTCCGAATGGTAAGCCCTTGCGAATGCACACATGAGAGCGGTTCTGTTTTCGTTCATGTTAAATCACCTCACTATTCCTAATACCATAATGCCGGACGGATAACAAGACTTGACTTTTCGGCGATTTTGTGGTATTATAAAGGCAACAAAAAAGAAATTTTCGGGAGCATATCCGAGGCTTGAAATGAGGCTTCGATATGCTCCCTTTTTTCAGTAAAAAACCCAGCAATTTTATATAAATATATTAAATATTATATTAATATTTCTATTGTAGAACTATTTTTATATATAAATATGATATAATAACTCTTAATTATTGCAGTTTGAAAAGGAGAACTATTATGGCTGATATTTACTCGGCACTTTCGGACATTGTAAGCGGCATTGATCAGACGGTTAAAGACTGCGGATTTACCGTTGTCGTTCCCGACGGAACGGAGAGCGGAGCGCTGCCTGCGGTTAACGATTCGGGCAGAATCACGATAAAATACAAGGGCGAAAACAAGGCTCTCAAAGTTGAATATTTCAGCAACAGAATAACGCTTTTCGGTGCAAGCAAAGAGGGCGAGATACTTGAAAGCGACTATTCAAAGCTTTCCGTTTCTCTGCTTGACCCCGAAACCTGCGACAGCAAGGATACAAAATATATCGTCAATGAGTTCAGCGACACGCTGATTGAGAATTTCGGAACAAAAGCCAAAAAGCCGACCAAGTCAAAGCTGCCTCAGCCCGTCTCCAAGGCGGCGGCAAAGAGCGGAGCGGTATCCTATGACCCCAACACCCTTGCAAACCGTTTTACGGCTATCTATCCCGAGCTGAGAGAGGAATACAAGGCAAACTGCGACAAATACGGTCAGTTCCTTGCCGAGGATTTCTTCATGAATCACGGCACACCCGTCGTGCTTGAAACAATCAGGCAAAACGATCCCGTCAAGATGAGGAGACTGTTTAACCTGCTTAACGAGATTTATGAGGACGGCACAAACGAAACCCAGAGCCTGATTGCCGTTACGATTCTCGGAGCAATGGACAATGATCAGGAAATGCTTGCAAACTGCGTTGACTATATGTGCAAAGATATGACAAGCCCCGTTATCAATGTCAACAAATATCTTGCTTCAAGAGGCGGAAAGGGCGCAAAGATGCGTCTTGAAAATCCGCCGAAATATAAGCCCAAAAAGGCGAAGAAAAACAAAGGCATAATGTCAAGTCTTGGAATGTGAGGTCTGAATTTTGGAAAATATTGAAAATATCGGATTGAACGAAGAATTGCAGTCGGGTGACATGAACACGGTTGTCACCGAAAGCTATGATGCAAGCCAGATTCAGGTTCTTGAGGGCCTTGAAGCGGTTCGCAAAAGACCCGGAATGTATATCGGCTCAACAAGCTCGTCGGGTCTGCATCACCTTGTTTATGAAATTGTTGATAACTCTATCGATGAGGCTCTTGCTGGATACTGCACCCACATTGAGGTTGATATCGAAGAGGGCGATATAATCTGCGTTACGGATAACGGCAGAGGCATTCCCGTTGACATTCAGGAGCAGACCGGCAAAAGCGCTCTTGAAGTAGTTTTCACCGTTCTTCACGCAGGCGGCAAGTTCGGCGGCGGAGGATACAAGGTTTCCGGAGGACTTCACGGCGTTGGCGCTTCGGTTGTTAATGCTCTTTCGGAATGGCTTGAGGTTGAGGTTCACAAGAACGGCAAAATTCATCGCATGAAATTTGCAAGAGGCGCAATTGTTGAGCCTATGACCATAATCGGCGATACCGATATCACGGGAACAAGGGTCAGATTCAAGCCCGACCCCGAAATGTTCACCGACACAACAACCTATGAATATGATATCCTTCACAAGAGACTGCAGGAAGAGGCTTTTCTTAACGCCGGTCTTAAAATAACACTTACCGACAAGAGAGTCGCTTCAGAGGAGCTCCCCGAAGAAAAGCGCACCGAAACAATGTGCTACGAGGGCGGCATCAAGGAGTTCGTTTCGTTCCTCAACAGAAACAAAACTCCCATCCACGAGGATGTTATATATATGTCGGGCAAAAAGGGCGATGCAATGGCAGAGCTTGCGTTCCAATATTCCGACACATACACCGAAGTTATCGTGTCTTTCGCAAATAATGTTCATACCCCCGAAGGCGGCATGCACGAAGACGGCTTCAAGCTTGCGCTGACAAGAGCGCTCAACAAGTACGGCAAAGAAAAAGGCATACTCAAGGGCGACGATAAGGTCAGCGGTGAGGACTGCCGTGAAGGCATCACCTGCGTTATTTCGGTCAAGCTTACCGAAGCGCAGTTTGAGGGTCAGACAAAGGCAAAGCTCGGCAACAGCGAAATCAAGACGCTTGTCAACTCGCTTGTCGGCGCCGCACTTGAACAGTATCTTGACGATAACCCCGCTGTCGGCAAGATTATTCTTGAAAAGGCTCTTACGGCAAACAGAGCAAGAGAAGCCGCAAGAAAAGCAAGAGAAACCGTCCGCCGCAAGAACGGGCTTGAATCGGGTCAGATGCCTGACAAGCTTCAGGATTGCAACGAGCGTGACCCGTCCCTTTGCGAGCTTTACATCGTAGAGGGCGACTCGGCTGCAGGCTCCGCCATTCAGGGCAGAGATTCAAGATTCCAGGCAATTCTTGCAATGTGGGGCAAAATGCTCAATGTTGAAAAGGCAAGGCTTGACAAGGTCTATGATAACGATAAGCTCAACCCCCTTATTGTCGCTCTCGGATGCGGCATCGGAGACGAATTCAACCTTGAAAAGCTTCGCTACCATAAAATAGTAATCATGAGCGATGCCGATGTTGACGGAGCTCATATCAGAACCCTTTTGCTTACATTCTTCTTCAGATATATGAAGCCGCTTATCGAAAACGGCTATGTTTATTCCGCAGTTCCGCCTCTTTATAAGCTCACAAAGGGCAAGACCCAGAGAGTAGCCTATTCCGATGAGGAAAGAGACAGAGTTTCTGCGGAGCTCAGAGGCGACAAGGCGGATGCAAAGGTTGATATCAACCGCTTCAAAGGTCTTGGTGAAATGGATCCTCACGAGCTGTGGGATACGACCATGGACCCCGAAAAGCGTACGCTTCGCCGCATCACTCTTTCGGATGCCGTTGCGGCGGATTCGGTTTTCAATCTTCTTATGGGCGAAGAGGTTGACCCCCGCCGTGAATGGATTGAAGACAACGCAAAATATGTTACAAATCTTGATATTTAAGGAGGTGGGAAAGAATGGCTCATAACAGAGATTATAAACCGGAAGACATACTTTTTCCGGATCAGATAATTACTTCATCCGATATTGTGCCCGAAATGAAAGCGGCAATGCTTGACTACGCAATGTCGGTTATCGTTGACCGTGCTCTCCCCGATGTTCGTGACGGACTCAAGCCCGTTCACCGTCGTATCCTCTACACAATGTACGAAGATAACCTGACCTCGGACAAGCCTTTCAAAAAGTCGGCAACCTGCGTCGGTGACGTTCTCGGTAAATATCATCCCCACGGCGACACATCGGTTTATGACGCAATGGTCAGACTTGCTCAGGATTTTTCAATGAGATATATGCTCGTTGAAGGCCACGGAAACTTCGGTTCGGTTGACGGCGATCCGCCGGCTGCATACCGTTACACAGAGGCAAGACTGAGCAAAATCAGCAATAAGATGCTTGAGGATATCGATAAAGATACGGTTGATTGGGGCCCCAACTTTGACGAAAGCCGCAAAGAGCCCAGATCCCTGCCCTCAAGATTCCCCAATCTGCTCGTTAACGGTTCGCAGGGTATTGCGGTCGGCATGACCACGAGCATTCCTCCGCACAACCTCGGCGAAGTCATCGATGCCTGCGTCTGCGTTCTTGATAACAGCGAAGCAACTCTTGATGACCTCATGCAGCATGTTCACGGGCCCGATTTCCCCACAAAGGGCATCATTATGGGTCGCTACGGCATCAGACAGGCTTATGAAACCGGCAGGGGCAAGGTTGTTGTCAGAGCAAAGACCGAGTTTGAAGAATACGGAAGAGATAACAGAACAAGAATCATCGTTACCGAGCTTCCCTATCTTGTCAAAAAGCGTGCTCTTATCAAAAAGATAGCCGAGCAGGTCAGAGATAAACGCCTGGAGGGCATTTCGGATCTTCGTGACGAAACAGACAGAAACGGCATGAGAGTCGTTATTGAGCTCAAGCGTGACGCCAATGCCGAGGTTGTTCTCAACAAGCTTTTCAGCCAGACTGAAATGCAGTCAACATTCAGCATTATCATCCGTGCTCTTGTTGAGGACGGCAAGCAGCCCAAGATTCTCTCGCTGCGCAACTATATCGATGAATATCTTTCATATCAGAAGCAGGTTGTCCGCAGAAGAACACAGTATGACTTGAAAAAAGCTCTTGAAAGGGCTCACCTGCTTGAAGGTCTTATCATAGCCCAGGATAATATTGACGAAGTTATCCATATTATCCGCACAAGCTATGATGATGCCAAAATCAAGCTTATGGAACGCTTCAGCCTTGATGATATTCAGGCGCAGGCAATCCTCGATATGAGGCTTAAAGCGCTCCAGGGGCTTGACAGAGAGAAGCTTGTTGAAGAATACAAGGCTCTTGAAGAAAGAATAGCATATTACCGTGAGCTTCTTGCCGATGAAGCAAAGCTCAACGGCGTTCTCAAAGAGGAGCTTATCGCAATCAGAGATAAGTTCTCCGACGAAAGAAAAACAGAGATTCAGGATGTCAGCGGTGAGGTTGACCTTGAAGACCTTATCCCCCGCCACGATTGCGTTCTTGCCCTCACCGATATGGGCTACATCAAGCGCACTCCCGTTGCCGAATACAAGCAGCAGAGCAGAGGCGGTAAGGGCGTCAAGGGTCTCACGCAGAGAGAAGAGGATAATGTCAAAACCCTGTTCACCTGCTCCACTCACGATTTCATTATGCTTTTCACCAATCTCGGCCGTGTTTACAGAATCAAGGGCTACAATGTTCCCGAAGGTTCACGCCAGAGCAAAGGCACTAATGTTGTCAATGTTCTTCAGCTTATGCCCGATGAAAAGGTAACCGCAATGATTAAGGTTCCCGATTTCGGTCAGGAAGAGAAGTCATATCTTTCAATGGTCACAAAGAACGGTATTATCAAGCGCACGGAGCTTGACACATATAAGAATATCCGCAAGACGGGCGTTATCGCCATCAATCTTGATGAGGGCGATGAGCTCGGCTGGGTTAAGCTTACCGACGGCAAGGCAAACATCATCGTTGCAACGAAGAAGGGCATGAGCATTTCGTTCAACGAAGAGGATGCAAGAGTTATCGGCAGAACGGCAAGAGGCGTTCGTGCCCTGAAGCTCAGAGAGGGCGACTGCGTTGTCGGCATGGATATTCTCAGAGAGGGCAGAATGGTTCTGACCGTCAGCGAAACGGGCTACGGCAGGCTCAGCCCCATTGAGGATTACAGACCCCAGAACAGAGGCGGTCTCGGCCTTACCAACTATCATGTTAAAAAGTTCGGCGATATCGCCGCAATTGAGGTTGTTGACCCCGCCGATGACCTTATGCTTATCTCCTCAGACGGAATCATTATCAGAATACCCATTGAGACTATCCGTGTTTGCGCAAGACCTTCAAAGGGCGTGCGTGTTATGAAAGTCAATGACGGCGAGAAACTGATTGCCGCCGTTTCCGTTCTGAGAAGCGATGAGGAAGAAGCTCCTGCAGAGGGCGAAGAGCAGGCTGACGAGCCTCTGACCGGGCCTCAGAGCGAGGAAAGTGCCGAATAAGCGAGAAAAATTGCAATTTGGTACTTGCCATACGCAATATTATTTGATATTATAATACACAAGAATAAAGGAACAGGGGGACCGGAATGAATATTGCTTTAATTGCCCATGACGCAAAAAAAGAGCTTATGATACAGTTTTGCATTGCATACTGCGGAATTCTGAGCCGTCATAATCTTTTTGCAACGGGAACGACCGGCAAGGTCGTTGCAGAGGCAACGGGGCTTGAAATAACGAGATTTCTCAGCGGCTCTCAGGGCGGCGATCAGCAGATAGCTTCAAGCATAGCCTGCAATGAGATTGACCTTTTGCTGATTTTTCGTGATCCTTTGACTGCAAAGCCCCATGAGCCTAACGAAGCGACGCTTCTCAGGCTGTGCGATGTCCACAACATTCCCGTTGCAACCAACATTGCAACAGCGGAAGCTCTTATTCATTCGCTTGCCAGAGGCGACTTGGATTGGCGTGAAATTGTCAATCCTAAAAAGGACTGACCTTTTTTCAGGCGTTCCTGTTGGCAGAAATGCGATTTTCTCGGGGTCGTCTCATATTCGGACGACCCCGTTTTTTCAACAGCAGTTTAAAAAGCTGCAATTACAATTACTAACCCGAAAAGGAAGAAAACAATATGGCAGTTGTTACCAAAGCCGTCAAGGGCACTCAGGATATAATGCCCGATGAGGTTTATAAAAATCAGTTTATCGAGCAGATAATGCTTGATATTGCGGGAAAATTCGGCTTCAGAGAGATAAGAACACCCGTCTTTGAGCATACCGAGCTTTTCCAGAGAGGTGTCGGCGAAACCACCGATGTCGTTCAGAAAGAAATGTATACCTTTGACGATAAGGGCGGCCGTTCAATCACCCTCAGACCCGAAGGAACGGCAGGTGCGGCAAGAGCATTTCTTGAGCACGGTCTTTTCAACGAGGCTCTGCCGCAGAAGCTTTGCTACATTCTCAACTGCTACAGATATGAGAAGCCGCAGGCAGGCAGATGGAGAGAGTTCCAGCAGTTCGGCGTTGAAATGCTCGGCACGGCGTCTCCCGCAGCGGATGCTGAAATTATCTCCCTTGCAAAGGAGATTTTTGCGTTTTTAGGCGTTGAGGGTTTGCAGCTTGAGCTTAACTCAATCGGCTGCCCCGAATGCCGCAAGAATTATCACAATGCTCTGCGTGAATATTTTGAAGCGAGAAAAGACAAGCTTTGCCCGACCTGTCTCGGCAGGCTTGAAAAGAATCCGATGAGAATTCTCGACTGCAAGAGCCCGATTTGTCATGAGGTTGCAAAGGACGCTCCCGCAATCCTTGATTATATCTGCGATGACTGCTCGGCGCATTTTGAGAGCGTCAAGAAATATCTTGACAAGATGAATATTGAATATGTCATCAATCCCCGCATAGTCAGAGGGCTTGATTATTACACAAGAACAGTTTTTGAATTTGTATCAACCGAAATCGGAGCGCAGGGAACGGTTTGCGGCGGCGGCAGATATGACGGCCTGCTTGAAGAACTCGGCGGCCCTCACACTCCGTCTCTCGGCTTTGCCATGGGAACGGGCAGACTTCTTATGGTTATGCAGGCTCAGGGCATTGAAATTCCCGCTCCGCCGACCTGCGATATCTATGTTGCTCCCATGGGCGAAAACGCATCTTTTGAAGCGGCGGCTATCGTTGCAGACCTCAGAGCAAGCGGCGTTTCGGCTCAGACCGATGTTGTCGGCCGTTCGCTCAAGGCTCAGATGAAATATGCCGATAAAATCGGCGCTAAATATACCATGGTGCTCGGCGATGACGAGCTTAACTCCAAAACTGCCAAGCTGAAGAACATGGCAACGGGCGAGACAACCGAAGCCGGGCTTGACGGCTTTGCCGACAGTTTTATGGAATTTATCATAAAAGAAGAAACCGCCGCTTTGAATGCATCGCTCGGCGGCGAGCTTGACGGAGTTGACCTTTCGGCAATTCTCAATCAGCAGTTTTAACTGAGTATCCGCCGATTGTTATTCAGCGGATACAAGAAAGGACAGAATATAATGGATTTTATGACCGGACTTAAAAGAACGCATTACTGCGGCTCTCTGCGTCTTACCGACGCAGGCAAGACCGTAACCGTTGCGGGCTGGGTTCAGAGACAGAGAGACCTCGGTGCTCTGATCTTCGTTGACCTGAGAGACAGAGAGGGTATTGTTCAGCTTGCGTTCGATGAGTCAACAGAAAAGGAAATATTTGAAAAAGCGGCTTCGGTCAGAAGCGAATATGTTCTCATGGCTCAGGGCGTTGTCAGAGAGCGTTCCTCAAAGAATTCCGAAATCCCAACGGGCGATATCGAAATTGAGGTAACGGATCTGCGGGTTCTTGCAAAGAGCGAGACTCCGCCGTTTGAAATCATTGAGGACTGCCAGACCTCGGAGCTTACAAGGCTTAAATACCGCTATCTTGACCTGCGCAGACCCGACCTTCAGAGAAATATCCTTCTGCGCCACAAGATAACCAAGATAACAAGAGACTATTTTGACGAAAA
Source organism: Clostridiaceae bacterium (assembly GCA_016295895.1). GTDB lineage: Bacteria > Bacillota > Clostridia > Oscillospirales > Acutalibacteraceae > CAG-177. The sequence continues at coordinate 12,694 of JAEDKI010000017.1, forward strand.
CGGCTTTGTTGAGATTGAAACGCCGATTCTTATAAAATCAACCCCCGAGGGCGCAAGAGATTATCTTGTTCCCAGCCGTGTGCATAAGGGCAAATTTTACGCTCTGCCCCAGTCGCCTCAGCTTTATAAACAGCTTTCAATGGTTGCGGGCTTTGACAGATATATGCAGATTGCCCGCTGTTTCCGTGACGAGGATCTGAGAGCCGACCGTCAGCCCGAATTTACTCAGATTGACCTTGAAATGTCCTTTGTTGATATGGAGGATGTTCTTGAAATCGGCGAGGGCTATATGGAAAGAGTGTTCCGTGAGGCGCTCGGCGTTGAAATTCAGCTTCCTCTGCCCAGACTGACTTATAAAGAAGCCATGGAGCGTTACGGAAGCGACAAGCCCGACACACGCTACGGCATGGAGATTTTTGACCTGAGCGAAACGGTTAAAAACTGCGGCTTCGGCGTTTTCACGGGTGCAATCGAAGCGGGCGGAAGCGTCAGAGGCATTACAGCCGAAAAATCCGTCAGCATTCTGACGAGAAAAGAAATAGACAAGCTCACCGAAGCGGCAAAGGGCATCGGCGCAAAGGGTCTTGCGTGGGTAAGGCTCAACGAGGACGGCACAATGGCTTCGTCATTTGCAAAATTCCTCACCGAGGATGAGATGAAAGCCGTTCTTGAAAAGGCGAATGCAAAGGCGGGCGATGTTGTCCTTATCGTCGGCGACACAAAGAATTCAACCGTTCTTTCCGTTCTCGGCGCTCTGCGTCAAACGGTCGCAAAGAAGCTTGACATAATTCCCGAGGGCAAATATAATCTGCTCTGGATAACCGAATTCCCGTTCTTTGATTGGGATGAGGAGCTTGGGCAGTTTGTTGCAATGCACCATCCGTTCACGGCTCCCATGGATGAGTGCCTTGAATATCTTGAAACCGACAAGGCGAAGGTCAGAGCAAAGGCATATGACCTTGTTCTCAACGGAATTGAGCTTTGCTCGGGTTCAATCAGAATCACCAACCCCGACCTTCAGGCAAGAATTTTCTCTCTGCTCGGTCTGAGCGACGAGGAAGCGCACACAAAGTTCGGCTATCTGCTTGACGCTTTCAAATACGGTGCGCCGCCCCACGGCGGAATGGGCATCGGCCTTGACAGGCTTGTTATGCAGATGCTCGGCTGTGAATCCCTCAGAGATGTTATAGCATATCCCAAGGTTCAGAACGCAAGCGAGCCCATGACGGAATGCCCCGCAGTTGTTGATGAAATTCAGCTTCGTGACCTGGGCATAACGGGAATGGCAAGCGAGGAATAATCACGGCTTCTCCGTGGGCGAATATAATGTTAACAAATTTGACAAGTTGAAAGGAAGTAATTGTCATGGCAAGAGTATATAATTTTTCCGCAGGCCCCTCAATGCTCCCCGAAAGCGTGCTCAACAGAGCCGCTGCGGAAATGCTTGATTATGAGGGAAGCGGCCAGTCGGTTCTTGAAATGAGCCACCGCTCAAAGGTATATGAGCCGATTATTTTCGGCGCACAGAGCCTTTTCAGAGAGGTTATGAATATTCCCGATAACTATAAGGTTATCTTCTGTCAGGGCGGCGCTTCAACCCAGTTTGCGGCGATTCCCCTGAACTTCCTTAACGGAAGCGGCAAGGCTGACTATGTCCTTTCGGGTCAGTTCTCGACCAAGGCATATAAAGAAGCCCTTAAATACGGCGACATCAATGTTGTTGCCTCTTCAAAGGAGCAGAATTTCTCCTGCATTCCCGAGCTTGACAAGAGCAAGTTTACCCCCAATGCAGATTATTTCTATATCTGCCAGAACAACACGATCTACGGAACACGCTTCACCACTCTGCCGGATACAGGCGATGTTCCTCTTGTTGCCGATGTTTCGTCCTGCTTCCTTTCAGAGCCTATGGATGTTACAAAATACGGCGTTATTTACGGCGGAGCGCAGAAAAATGTTGCTCCCGCAGGCCTGACGGTTGTTATCGTCAGAGAAGATTTGCTCGGCAAGGCAAGGGATTATACCCCCACAATGCTTGACTACAAGGTTCTTGCAGATAACGATTCGATGTATAACACTCCGCCCTGCTATTCGATTTATATGTGCAAGCTCGTGCTTGAATGGATAAAGAATCTCGGCGGTCTTGAAGCGATGAAGCTTCACAATGAGAAAAAGGCTTCAATTCTCTATGATTTCCTTGATAACAGCAAGATGTTCAACAATCCCGTCAAGAAGAGCGACCGTTCACTGATGAATGTAACCTTCGTCACCGAGAGCGATGAGCTGAATGCAAAATTCGTTAAAGAGGCTGCAGAAGCAGGCTTTGTCAACCTCAAGGGTCACCGTTCGGTCGGCGGCATGAGAGCTTCGATTTATAACGCAATGCCTATAGAGGGCGTTGAAAAGCTCGTTGATTTCATGACTGAATTTGAAAAGAAGAACTGATGGAGGAATTCCGATGTTTGAGATTTTAACATTAAATAAAATATCCAAAACAGGGCTTGATAAGCTTGACGGCGCAAAATATACCTGCTCCGACAGCTTTGAAGCTCCCGATGCGGTTCTTGTCCGTTCCGCTTCGATGCACGAAACCGTTCTTCCCGAAAAGACCGTTGCAATCGCAAGAGCGGGCGCAGGCGTTAACAACATTCCCGTTGATGCTTGCAGCGAAAAGGGCGTTGTTGTGTTCAACACTCCCGGCGCAAACGCCAATGCGGTTAAAGAGCTTGTAATCTGCGGTATGCTCATGGCTTCAAGAAAGGTCGGAGCGGCGATTGATTGGGCAAAGACTCTTAAAGGCGAGGGCGCAAATGTCGGCAAGCTTGTTGAAAAAGGCAAGAGCAATTTTGCAGGCCCCGAAATCATGGGCAAGACCCTCGGCGTTATCGGTCTTGGCGCAATCGGTGCGCTCGTTGCGGATGCCGCCAAGGCTCTCGGAATGACGGTTATCGGCTATGACCCGTTCGCAGCAAAGGATAAATTCAGCTTCAAGGTTGTTGATACCCTTGATGAAGTTTATGCGGAAAGCGATTATATCACCCTGCATCTGCCGCTCAATGACGGCACAAGGGGAATGATAAATGCAGATTCAATTTCAGCGATGAAAGACGGAATCAGAATTCTCAACTTTGCAAGAGGCGAGCTTGTTGATTCCGATGCGATAATCGCCGCTCTTGAAAGCGGCAAGGCGGCGGCTTATGTCACCGACTTCCCGACCGACGCTCAGCTCGGAGTTGACGGCGTGACAGCAATTCCGCACCTCGGAGCATCAACTCCCGAGAGCGAAGAAAACTGCGCCGCAATGGCGGCGGTTGAGCTTGCCGATTATCTCGAAAAAGGCGTAATCAAGAATTCGGTCAACCTGCCCAACACCGACCTGCCTGCGGACTTTGAGTGCCGCACCTGCTTCATTCACAAAGAGGACAGCTCCTTTGCCGCAAATGCCGCCGCAAAGGCAGCCGAAAGCGGTGCAGCAGTCAAAAACCTGTTCTCGGCGAGCAAAAAAGGCATGGGATATACTGTTGTTGACACCGATAAACCCTTTGACACCGCCGTTGACGGCGCAATCAGAGTCAGAACAATATAATTAACGCCATCTCAATAACGGAATTGAGAAAAACACAACAGAATAAATAAAATGACCCCGAAAATCAGAGATTTCTGGCTTTTCGGGGTTATTCTATTGCAGAATGAATGCGGAAAAAATTTTTTACAGATGTGGTGTTTTTTATTGACATATACCCCATAAGGGTATATAATGATAATACCCTATCGGGGTATATAAGGAGGATGTTATGATGTCTGATAAAGAAATATGCGGATGCTGCGGGAAAACAACGGCTCGCTCAGAGGAAGAACGCAAAAAGCTGATTCACCGCCTGAACCGAATTGAAGGGCAGATTCGTGGGATTCGGGGAATGGTGGAAAAAGACGCTTACTGTGCGGATATTTTAATCCAGTCCGCCGCTGTTAACGCTGCGGTCAATGCTTTTAATAAGGAACTGCTGGCAAGTCATATTCGGGGATGTGTTGCAAAAGATATCCGTGACGGCAAGGACGAAGTAATTGACGAGTTAGTGGCAACTCTGCAAAAACTTATGAAATAACGGGAGGCGTTACAAATTAATTATGGAGCAATATACAGTAACCGGTATGAGCTGCGCCGCCTGCACCGCCAGAGTGGAAAAAGCGGTATCGGGCGTGAAAGGGGTAACTTCCTGCTCCGTCAGCTTGCTTACCAATTCAATGGGAGTGGAGGGAACTGCAGATCCCGAGGAGATCATCGCTGCGGTCAGTGATGCAGGATACGGGGCGGCACTGAAAAAAGGAAATAATGAGCAAAGCACAAAATCATATTCAGATGCGGAAGCGCTGAAGGACAGAGAAACACCCGTGCTTAAAAAACGATTGATTGCGTCCCTCGGCTTTTTGATCGTTCTTATGTATGTTTCTATGGGGCATATGATGTGGGGTTGGCCTCTGCCGTCTTTCTTCAATAATAACCATGTGGCAATGGGGCTTTTGCAGCTATTGTTAACGGTTGTAATCATGGTTATCAATCAGAAGTTTTTTATCAGCGGATTTAAAAGCTTGTGGCACCGTGCGCCGAACATGGACGCCTTGGTTGCGTTAGGCGCAACCGCTGCCTTTGGTTACAGCACCTTCGCACTCTTCGCCATGACAGATGCGCAGGTAAAGGGCAACGCAGACGCCGTAATGTCCTATATGCACGAGTTTTACTTTGAATCCGCCGCTATGATACTTGCGCTGATAACCCTTGGAAAAATGCTGGAGGCGCGCTCAAAAGGTAAAACCACCGACGCTCTGAAAGGACTGATGAAGCTGGCTCCCAAGACTGCCACGCTCGACAGGGACGGTACCGAAATAACCGTGCCGATTGAGCAGGTGGCAAAGGGTGATGTCTTTGTCGTGCGTCCCGGTGAAAATATCCCTGTGGACGGAACCGTTTTAGAGGGAAACAGCGCAGTAGATGAATCCACCCTGACAGGTGAGAGTATACCTGTTGATAAAACGGTTGGAAGCACAGTCTCCGCCGGAACGCTGAACCGGTCGGGGTTTATCC
>JAEDKI010000018.1 GCA_016295895.1 Clostridiaceae bacterium
ATGAACAGTATCAGTCAATTGAAGCATTCCTTTATGATGACCTCACTCATACATTTACTATCGGCGATGCACCGAGCGGCCCCGTTGCAACAACATATACCGCAGAGTTCATTGAAAATGACGGTTCAACCGTTATTTCTTCCGAGAAATACGAAAAGGGCGCAGCAGTAACCGTTCCTGAGGCAGTTGCATATCAGCTCGGCTGGGCTGACGCTTCAACAGGCAAACTTGTTGATCTTACCGATTACACAATGCCCGGCAAGAAGGTTACTTTCGTAAGAGTTCTTTCAACCGATAAGTTTGATCTTAAGATTGACCTTGACGGCGGCTCTGTTGACGCTTCAGCGCTTCCCGCTGATGTTACCGACAACGGCGACGGAACTTTGACCGCAAAGGTTCCCTTCAACGGTACATTTGATCTTTCAACAATTCCGGCTCCCGAAAAGACAGGCTACACCGCTTCATGGGATCCCTCAACAGTTACTGTTGATTCAATAAAGGGTGCTTCCTCAAAGGTTGTCTGGACTGCAAACACCTACAAGGTAAGCTTCTATGCCAACAAGGGAGACGCTGAACCCTTTACCGTTGTTGACGCAACCTACGGTAAGTCTCTGACCGTCACAATCCCCGCTGATTCATTTGATAAGAAGCTTGGTGCATGGGTTGATTATGAGACCGATGAAGAAGCTTGCGCAGCAGCTCTGAAGGGAACAAACTATGTTGCACAGTTCGGCACCTTCACCGGCACAAGCGACAAGTCATACTATGCAAGCTTTACCGAATTCAACAGCTCAATCTCATTCATGGTAAGAGACTATGAATCAATGGATATAAACGCATGGAAGACTTATACAATCAAATATAACGATGCCGGCCAAAAGCTGAGCGTAAATAATATAACTGCAATTGTTAACGCTCTTAAAGCAGAAGGCCTTACGGTCAGAACGCTTGCAGGTCAGGCGACAAGATACGCAATGTATACCGATTCCACGCTTTCAACAGCGATCGACACAACCTCCGGCATTGCATTTGACGGAGCAAAAGAAATTTATGTTGCAACGGTATTCACCGTTAACGTAACATGGCAGGTTCCCGTATTTGATGAAGCAACCGCTTCTTACACAGAAGACCTCAATGAGGCAACAGTAAGTCAGACATCGCTTTCATCGGGCACAACTCCTGCCGAGATTAAATCGGTCTTTGAAGTTAATATCAAGGTTCCTTCAACTCTGAAGTACGATGCAGCCGCAGGCTATAAGTTTGACGGTTGGTTCGACGAGCAAGGCAATCCCTACACTTACGACAGCTATTGGGGCGTTTCGCTTCCCTGCGGATCACCTGAAAATGTTGTTCTTACAGCAAGATTCAGCGAAACCCAATATGATGTCATCCTCAACATGAACAACGGCGATTCGCCCGACACTCTGACTATTGAAGGAGTAAAGGTCGGTCTCGGCGATTCAATTGACCTTGACGGTGCAACCCTTATCAACACCGCAACAAGCGAAGCAGTTGAGCATCCCGTTATCGGCGCTGAAAACTCAGAGCAGCCCGTTGCTTACAGAGGCATGAACGGCTACAAGTTCCTTGGCTGGAGTGTTCACAAGGCGGCAACCGCTGATGATATCATTGAGTTCCCGATTGACAGCATCTCCTATGAAGCACTTAAGACTTCTCTCTACAAAGGAAACATTGTTCTTTACGCTGTTTGGGAAGCTCTTGAATATGACCTTGTTCTCATGTACGATACTCCCGAAAGCAATCCCAAGGGCCCCTTCGATGAAAGAGTCTTTGCAGAGCCCTTGACCTTCAAGGTTAAGACCGGCGACACAATCGAGACATACACTAAGGACGAATCAATCAAAAATCTTGCGATTGAAAACGCTCCCGAAGGATTCAAATTCTACGATTGGTGCCAGAAAAACGGTGCAACAATCACCGACAGCAAGATGCCCGCTTACGGCGCAAAATATTACGCTAACTACACGAGCCGTGTAATCAAGGTTTATGTTGACTATAACCACGGCAGAGTTGACGAAGAAGGCAATGCCATTGAATCAATTCAGCTTTCAGCTCTGAGCCAGAGTGCAAATAAAGACAATTGGCTTTACTATGGCGAGGACTTCGAGCGCAAGGCTGACGATGAGGCAGGCATCAAGCAGGGCGCAGGCCCCGAGATCAGAAACACTCTGGTTACCGGCAATCTGAGACCCGGTGAGAACTACGAAGTAGTCGGATGGGATGTCTACCATGTTAAGAATGAAGAAGACGTATTCGATAAGACAAAGTGGATCAAGGGCGTCAACGATGACGGATCAACAATTGCCAAGGATACCATTGTTTACCAGATTCAGTGGAAGCATCATTCCGAATTCCTGTTCAGAGTTTATGACACAGACGCCAAGATTTGCAAGGCTCTCGGTAAGAACCTGAAGATGTATTATTGGAAGAACGGTAACTACGCAACAAGGAAAGAGGCTCAGGTCAATACTCAGCCCGAACTTCTCGTAATCTTCTTCTTCAAACCGACTCTTGAGAATTGGGATGTAACAAGATTCTTTGATATCGAGATGTGGCGCAGCCTTTCGCTCCGCTATGATCCGTTCTCAGTTCCCAAATCGGCGTTGACCATTGAAGCATTTATTGCATTCATGAAGATGATTCCCGAGCTTATCGGAAATCTTATCAATGGCTGATTATAACGCATAATCATCAATAAACCAAAGCCCCTGTGCATTGCGCACGGGGGCTTTTCGTCAAAGAAGAGACTGCCGCTATAAGCGATAGAGCAAAAAACTGATTTAATCGGATAACAAAAAGCAACCTGTATTGTCGATTCGGAATCGTAATACAGGTTGCAATTATTATTTGAAGAAATATAATCTGTTATTTATTGAAATACTGGGGAAGGAATTCTTTGTGAGCTTCTTTGAGCTCGTTGAAGCAGTTAACGGTTTTCTCATAGTCGCCGACAAGGGGATGAACGAGCAGACCCTTGATTGCGTAATCGTCATTTCCTGTGACAGCCGCCTTGACAGCGTATTTTTCATATGTCTTAACGACTCTCATAAGGCCGACAATATGATCGTTAATGCGCTCGGTTACGGGAACGGGATGTGCGCCGTCGCTGCCGATTACAGCCGCAACCTCAATGATATCGTCGTCTGCCATGAACGGAAGCGTGCCGTTGTTTTTGATGTTGACAACATGAACATCACGCTTGTCATTTGCAAGAGAATCAATCAGCGAAACTGCTGCAAGAGAATATTTGTGGCCGCCTCTCTTGTCAAGCAAAGCAGGCTTTGTAACGATTTTTTCGTCCTGATACATTTCAAGAAGCTGTTCTTCAATCTCCATGCAGACCTGCGCTCTTGTCTTTTCGTCCTCTCTCTGGTGGGCAAGCTTTGCCTCACGGCAGTAGTAATACTGAAGATATGACGAGGGGATAGCCTGAATTGTCTTGAGGCAGTCCATTGAGAAGCCGTCGTCCTTGATGTTTGCCATGACCTTGGGCGAGAAGCCGGAGTCGATAAGGCCGGGAAGAAGCTCTTCGCTGCCCTTCTTTATTGAGGTTATCCAGCTAAGGTGATTAAGGCCGACATATGTAATATCAACATCGTTGCCCGTGATTTCCTTGATATCGTCAAGCATATCGATGGGAACGTTGCAAAGACCGATGCACTTGACATTTGTGTTGTTAAGCACAAATTCGGTGATGATGCCCGAGGGATTGGTGAAGTTTATGAGCCATGCGTCGGGGCAGATAGCTTCGATTCTGTCGCAGATATTCTTGATAACGGGAATTGTGCGCTGTGCCTTGAAGAAGCCGCCGATGCCCGTTGTCTCCTGACCGATAAGGTTATACTTCTTGGGAATGCTCTCGTCGAGGTGACGGCAGGGAAGCTTGCCGACTCTTATCTGAGTAACAACAAAGTCTGCGCCCTGAAGAGCGGTGTCAAGGTCGTCGGTGAAAACAACCTCGCAGTCGGAGCCTGCGTTTTTGAGCATTCTTACGCACAGATTGCCGACGATCGTTCTCTTTCTCTCATCAATATCCATAAAGGATACCTTTTTGAGCTTGAGGCTGTCCTTGGCTTTAAGGAAGCCGTCAATAAGCTCAGGGCAATAGGTGCTGCCCGATCCGATAACGGCAACATTAATTTCTTTCATATAATATTAACTCCTTTGATTGAATTGAACATATATACAAGGATCAGTTTGCATAATCCTGCATTATCCAGTTGATGCATCCGACAACGGGCATAGCTTCAAGCCTTATGAATTTAAGCTTCTTGCCGCTGAGCTTTTCGGCTTTTGAAAGAAGCATGTCAAGATATACCTTGTTGTTGAGCTTGACATTGATTGAGCCGGAAAGAACGACTTCGATTTCATCAGAGCCGAAATTCATCTGATTTGCAAGAGCCGCAATAAGCTGTGCGCCTCTCTCTGCCATGCGTTCGCAGAATTCGGTGGCGGGTCGGTCGCCCTCGGTGACGGCGTCAAAGAAGAACGAAATCATGTTCATTATGTGTTCTCCGCCGTTTTCACCCTCGATTTTTTCAATCAGACCGAGGATTTCTTCACGGGTTTTGAAGCCGTATTCTTTTTTTACCATGTCGGTTATCATTGTTTTTTCAAGGCCGAGGAACAGCTCGTTATATACAAGCTCAAAGGCCTTCACAACAATGTTACCGCCGCCCGAGATATCTCCCGAAAAGTCGCCGAGACCTGCAAGCTGAAGCATTTTTCCTTCAGCGTCAATGCCGTTGCAGCAAACGCCCGTTCCGCAGTTATATCCGATTGCGCTTTTGCCGGTTGCGCCTGCTTTTACGACGATGAAGCCGTCGTTGAACACTTCAAAATTATTAAGTCCTTTTTCTTTGAGCATTTTGCACATTATATCGTACTGATAGCGGTGGTCAATGCCTGCAAGACCCATGAGCGTGAAGCTGACATCTTCGAGCGCAACGCCCGTTCTTTCGCAGAGCTTGTTCAGCCCGTCCATAATGATGTCGCTTGCTCCGTCAAAGGAGGTGTCGAGGTTTTCATGATTGCTGCCGGGGCCCGAAACGAATTCGAGCATCTTCTTGTTTTCATCAAACAGCGCAAAAACAGTTTTTGTTCCGCCGCCGTCAACGCCGATATAATATTTCATTTACATAATCCTTCCGTGTTATATTATATAGTTTTTATATAAAAACCAATTTATTCAAAGCAGTCTTCGCAAACCTCGTTGAGGCAGAAAATTCCACGCCTGTAAGGCTCACGGTCAATCCACATTCCGTTTGTGAAATCCGGGAACGGAACGGGTGCGCCGCCGATAGCTATTGACTGCTCGGAAAGGCAGGTAACAGCCATAAGAACCGCCGTGTCATATACATCAAGCGGGGGAGCGGCGTCGAGCCTTACGCTCTCTGCAAATGCTGAGAGAACAAGGTAATCCATTCCGCCGTGACCGCCCTCATGAACGCCGTCAATTTTATATTTTTTCCAAAGCGGATGCTCATATTTTTCAAGATAAGGGTCGAAGCTCTCCCATGTGTGAGTCCAATGGTTTTCGTCCTCGTGGGAAACGCCTTCAAGATAAATCGTGTTGCCGTCTTCCATGTAGATGCCCTTTGTGCCCTGAATTCGGTAGCCTCTTGAATAAGGTCTGGGCAGAGAGCAATCGTGGGTCAGCACGACGGTTTCGCCGTCAGCGCATTTGAGCACTGTGGTGACGATATCGCCCTGATTAAAATGATAATCGGCAATGTCGTAATCCTCGCCCTTGTTTTTCTTTATCCATTCGTTAAGACCTCTCGACTTGCTTGCGGTTGAGGAGAGAGAAATAAATCTGTTGCCCCTGTTGATGCCCAGAACTTTTGAAATGGGGCCGAGTTGATGGGTCGGATAAAGCTCTCCGTTGCGGTGCTGGAAGTTAAAGAGCCTGCCGTGTCTGTTTTCTCTGCCGAGGCTTATTTCGTCACGCAGGTCATGCTCGTAACCGCCCTGCATATGTATTATTTCACCGAACAGACCCATTTTAACCATATTATAAAGAGCCATTTCTTTTCTGTCATAGCAGCAGTTTTCGAGAAGCATGCAGAATTTGCCTGTTTCCTCGCTTGCACGAACCATCTGCCAGCATTCTTCGATGCTTGCCGCACCGCCAACCTCGATTGCAACATGCTTGCCTGCTCTCATTGCGTCGATTGCAATGCGTGAATGAGTTATCCATGTTGTGCAGCAGAGAACGGCGTCAAGGTCGTCTCTTGCAAGAAGCTGTTTATAATCAAGATAAACATCGGCGTCGGTTCCTGTTTTTTCTTTTACGATTTTTGCCCCGTTAAGGGCTCTGTCCTCGTATTTATCGCATACGGCGGGAACTCTTACTCCGTCGCAGTTGAGAAGCTCGGCGAGCATTGATGAGCCTCTGCCGCTGATGCCGACAACGCCGATATTGACAAAATCTTTCATCGGAAATCCTCCGTTATTTCAATAAAATAACCGCCGATTCAATCAGCGGCTACTATTATATATTATATTTATAAAAAAAACAATATCATTTGAAATATCTTTTAAAGCGTTTTTGCCATTTTATTAGGTAAAGTGTCACAAATTTTGAAAGAGCGATGTCATAAAGAATGAATGCGAGCGTTCCCGTGCCGAGAAGAACGGGAATTGCAAACGCACCGAATTCCTCGGTTTCGTCAAGAGTTACGCCCATGAATTTTATCATCAGATAATACGAAACAACCATTGTCGCAACGAACGACAGAACTTTGAGCGCCCAGCTCAGAAATATCGGAAGCTTAGATTCAAAAATCGCCTTGATGATCGGGTAGTAGCCGAAGAATGCAAGATACATAACGGATACTTCTTTTTGAGGCACAAGAAGCATTCCGAGAATTGCGACTGCAAGATATACTCCGAACGCCCATTTTTTATCGATTTCAATAACGATAAAGGTAATCAGAGCGCCTGCAACGGCAGGAAGCGCAAATTCCATAAACGGAACAATTGCAATTGAGATCATCAGAACAAGCGAAAGAGCGGCAACGATGCCGCCCAGAGCGCATTTTGAGCTTTGTTTCAAAGCATATTTCTCCTTTCGGGATATCAGCAGCAGGGGATAAGGTCGCCGCCCATGCATTCGCAGCAGCAGTCGGCGCAGAGAAGTCCGGAGCAAATGTCGCATGCCGATGCGCCCGAGTCCTGCCGTCTTTCGGTTCGGTAGCCTCCCGAACGGGCTTTGTTAACCTTGTTGTAAGCCATTTTATAGGTGTTATTTGAGGGGTCAAGGTTGCTTGCAGTTGCAAAATTCTTTGCCGCTTCTTCAAGCCAGCCTCTTTTTTGCTGAATCGTTCCCTTGAGATAATACCATTGAGCGTCTCTGCTCCCTTCGGGGATTCCGTCAAGCAGAGTCTGGGCGTCGTCAAGTCTGCCGGAATTTATTTTCGCTCTGATATCCGAATAATCGGCAAAGCTGCTGTATGAGCTTTGAGAAGAATATGAGCTTTGAGAAGAAGAATATGAACTGCGTGAAGAATATGAGCCGCCCATAATCAGCGAATCGTATGCTTCGTTAAGCTCGTCTATTTTCTTTTGCTCGCCGCTGTTCTGATATCTTCTGAGAAGCTCACGGTAGGCGGCGTTGACCTGCTCTTTTGACGCACCTTGCGGAACGCCGAGAACATCATAAGGATTTTTCATGGTTACACCCTCAATCAACGGTAAAATAGGTTTTCTTTTTGGTATGGGGTAAATATTTTTTTAGCGCATTTTCACTGCTGTTTGTCAGCCCGTCAAGAACTATATTTTCAAGAATATCTTCAAACCGCTTCTTTTCAACCGAGTCAAGCGCTTCAAGCGCACTGCTCTGAGTGAGATTCAGCATCTCTCTTGCCCGCTTTATGAACGCATTGCGGCATTTTTCGTTATCAATATCGGAGTATTCCGCCCTGAAGGGATTGAAATTTCCGCTTTTAAGGTCGCTTCTGAGGTCATCTGCGGCGTCAAGAATATAAACATATCTGCCGACCATATATCCGAGCGAATAAAGACTCTCTTTTTTGTTCCCGTCAAAGCCGAACGATATTATTTTGCCCAAAGCGTCTGCGCTCGGATGAGCGGCGGCGTCAATGCAGCAGGAGGGGTCGGCTTCGGCTTTTGCTTGCAGTGCCATAGCCTCGGCAACGGCTTTTTCGGCTTCGGGAGCAAGCCGGGCGGCTTTTTTGTGCATGAGTCTGACGATCGGATAAAGCATACAGGCTATAATTTTTGATTTCAGACCCGCATCGTGAAGATTGTCAACGATTTTATAATATGTCAGAATAATAACCGCATGGGAGCAGTAATCAAGCTCCTGCTTTGATGAACAGACGGAGCATTTTTTTGCGGGGTTATAGGGACAGCGTTTTCTCGAAAAAGTGCATCCGTTTTCTGCGGCTGAAAGGCGGAGAATTGCCGCAAATGCAAAATCATAGCTCAAAAAAAGCTGTGCAATCGGAGAATAGTTTCTGCCGAGAGCCCTGCAAAGAGAGCAGTAAACGCCCTGATAAAGCTCAAAATCCCTGATTTTCATATCGGGCTTAAACGCCTTGACATAACCGAGCAAATTCAATCCTCCGTAATTATGATTAACTTTCTGCATTTGTATTCACATTATATTTTATATTATAATTTATGGGAAACGGTTAACATATTGTAAATTTTACGCATTTTTTCGATTGATTTTTCAAAAAAAGCTTCAAATGCCGAACCCACGGCGTAATCACGGATTCTTATAGTTACATTTTTCGGATATTTTGATTATTTTTTTATAAATATGCTTGAAATATCCATTGAAAATGTTTACAATAAAGCAAGCAAAAGAAACAGGAGGTTTAAGATATGGCAAGATTTTTGTTCTCGGCGTTTGCCGACGAAGCCTCGGCAGATATTCTTGAGCAGATTTCCGCCTGCAAGGCGAACGGCATTGAGTATATCGAGCTGAGAAATGTTAACGGCAAAAACATTTCAAATTTTACCGTTGATGAAGCAAAGGAGCTTAAAAAGACTCTTGACGAGAACGGAATGAAGGTTTCTTCAATCGGTTCTCACTACGGCAAGATTGAAATTACTGATGATTTTGCTCCTCATTTCGAGGCTTTCAAGAATACCGTTGCGGTTGCAAAGGTTCTTGAAGCAAAGTATATCCGCATGTTCAGCTTCTATTTCACAAAGGGCGAGAGCTTTGAGGAATACAAGGACGAGGTTTTTGCAAGGCTCGGCGCAATGGCGGATTATGCCTTTGAAAACGGCGTTCTTTGCTGCCACGAAAACGAAAAAGAGATTTACGGCGATATTCCCGAAAGATGCCTTCAGATAGCGGAGTATTTCGGCGAAAAGCTCGGCTGCATTTTTGACCCCGCCAACTATATCCAGAGCGGAGCTGATACCGCCGAGGGCTTCAAGATGCTCAAAGGATATATTACATACATGCACATCAAGGACGCTGTAGCAGGCTCGGGCAATGTTGTTCCCGCAGGTCACGGCGACGGTCACCTTGAGGAGATTCTCCGTGAGCTTGACAAGAACGAGAGAGAATATATTCTTTCCGTTGAACCGCATCTTAAAGTGTTTGACGGCCTTGCGGCTCTTGAAACCGACGACAAATCGGCGGAGGGCATGAACAAGGAATATGTTTATCCCGATAACAATGCTTCTTTCTCTGCCGCATGCTCGGCTATTCACGAGATGATTGAAAAGAAGATTCAGCCAGTCAGATTCGGCATAATCGGCGTTGGCAACATGGGTTCGTCTCATATTCAGATGCATCTTGAGGGCAAGCACAGAGAGCTTCGCTTCGTTGCCTGCGCAGACATCAACCCCAAAAAGCTTGAAGCGGCAAAGAAGCTTATGCCGTCTCTCAAGACCTTTGATTCAGCCGAGGAGCTTATTGACAGCGGCGAGGTTGATGCGGTTATCATTGCAACTCCGCACTATGACCATTCGCCCATTGCTCAGTATGCTTTCAAGAAAGGCGTTCATGTTCTCACCGAGAAGCCTGCGGGTGTTTACACAAAGCAGGTTCGTGAAATGAATGAGGCGGCTGCAAAAACAGACCTTGTTTTCGGAATTATGTATAATCAGCGCACAAACTGCGTTTACAGAAAAATGCGTGAGCTTGTTCAGAGCGGAGAGCTCGGCGGAATCAAGAGAGTTAATTGGATTATAACCGATTGGTACCGCACTCAGGCTTATTATAACTCGGGCGGATGGCGTGCAACCTGGGCAGGCGAAGGCGGCGGAGTTCTGCTCAACCAGTGCCCCCATAACCTTGACCTGTGGCAGTGGATTTGCGGAATGCCCGTTAAAATCAGAGCTTTCTGCCATGAGGGCAAGTGGCACGACATAGAGGTTGAGGACGATGTTACGATTTATGCCGAATATGCAAACGGCGCAACGGGAACATTCATCACAACCACAGGCGACTGCCCCGGCACAAACAGATTTGAGATTACTCTTGACGGCGGCAAGCTCGTTTGCGAGGATAACAAGCTTCGCCTTTATAAGCTTGACGGAATGACTTCGGAGCATCTCAGAACCTGCGAAAACGGCTTTGAAAAGCTCAGCGGAGAATGGATTGATGTTGAGACCGACGGCATGAACAAGCAGCATTCGGAGGTCACGAATAAATTTGCCGCCGCCGTTCTGAGAGGCGAGCCGCTTGTTGCAAAAGGCGAGGAGGGCATCAGAGGCCTTTCAATCTCCAACGCCGCTCACCTTTCCTCATGGCTCGGCAAAGAGGTCACCGTTCCCGTTGACGAGGAGCTTTATTATTCCGAGCTTCAGAAAAAGATTGCTTCGGGAACTGCCGAAAAGAAAAATGTTTCCGAGCAGGTTCAGAGCGATATGTCGTCAACCTTTTGACGGAATACTGTCGGGAGGATATTTCTTATGAACATTGCCGTTGTCGGCTGCGGAAATATTTCAAAAATGCATTTAAAAGCATTGAGCGAAAGCCCGGATTTGAAAATTGCCGCCGTTGCCGATATAAAGCCCGAAAGGGCAGACGCCGCAGCAGAGCAATACGGCGCAAAGGCATATTATGATTTTGACGAACTGTTGAAAAACGAAAAGCTTGATGCCGTTCATATCTGCACCCCTCATTATCTCCACACCGAGATGGCGATAAAAGCGCTCGAAGCGGGGGCAAATGTGTTGATTGAAAAGCCCTGCTCCGTTTCGGCGGCAGAGGTTGAGGCGCTCAGAGCGGCGCAGGCAAAGAGCGGAAAGCAGGTTGCCGTCTGCTTTCAGAACAGATATAACAACTGCGTTTGCCGTGCAAAGGAGCTTATCGATTCAGGCTCTCTCGGAAAGGTAGAGGCGGTAAGAGCTTTTGTGACATGGAGCAGAGGAGCGGGATATTATTCCGACGATTGGCACGGCACTCTCGATAAGGAGTGCGGCGGAGTGCTGATTAATCAGGCGATTCATACGGTTGATCTGGTTCAGTATCTTGGCGGAAAATGCAAAAAGCTTTCGGCTCATGTTTCAAACGATCACTTAAAGGGAATAATTGAAGTTGAGGACACCGCAAGTCTGCTCATGGAGCTTGACGGCGGAGCAACCGCAATTTTCTATGCGACCACGGCATATGCCGAAAATTCCCGTGTTTTTGTTGAAATAAAGCTTGAAAAAGGCAAGCTGAGAATTGAGGGCGAAACCCTGTATTCAGTCGATGAAAACGGAGAAACCGAAAAGCTCTGCGGCAAGGCTGACGCAGAATATTACGGCCAAAGCTATTGGGGCAGCGGCCATTCGGCTTTGATAAAGGATTTTTACGATTGCCTGAAAACGGGCAGAAAATTTGAAATTGACGCCTTTGAGGGCGGCGAAGCGGCAAAAATCGTTGCCGCAGCCTATGAATCCTCAAAAACGGGCGAAAGTGTTGAAATCAAATGATTTCGGTGCAGAAAGGAGTTTAACATGTTTCACGAAAATTTGAAAGGCAGAGTTGCCGTTGTAACAGGCGGCGGCGGAGTTCTTTGCAGCGGATTTGCAAAGGATCTTGCTTCTCTCGGCGTTAAGGTTGCCGTTCTCGACCTCAGAGAGGAAGCGGCTCAGGCTGTTGTTGACGAAATAAAGGCTCAGGGCGGCACGGCGGTTGCGGTTGCCTGCAATGTGCTTGAAGCGGAAAGCCTTGAAGCGGCAAGAGCTAAGGTCAATGCAGAGCTCGGCCCCTGCGACATTCTTATCAACGGTGCAGGCGGCAATTCACCCCTCGGCACAACCACCAAGGAAACCCTTGAACTGAAAGATGTTGCCGAAAAGGCAGAGGGCGTTAAGACCTTCTTTGACCTTGACGCAAAAGGCATTGAGTTTGTGTTTAACCTCAATTTCCTCGGCACTCTGCTCACAACGCAGTGCTTCGCAAAGGATATGCTCGGCAGAGAGAACACAACGATTCTCAATGTGTCCTCAATGAACGCATTCAAGCCCCTCACCAAGATTCCCGCTTATTCGGCGGCAAAGGCGGCTGTTTCAAACTTTACGCAGTTCATGGCGGTTCATTTTGCAGATGTCGGCATAAGAGTTAACGCTCTTGCGCCCGGATTCTTCTCAACGATTCAGAATCAGAAGCTTCTTTATAATGAGGACGGCTCGCTCACACCCCGTTCCGATAAGATTCTGACCCACACTCCCATGCACCGTTTCGGCGTTCCCGCCGACCTCACCGGCGCTCTCGTTTTCCTCTGCGATGAGGAATATTCGGGCTTCATCACCGGCGTTGTTCTCCCCGTTGACGGCGGATTCTCGGCGTATTCGGGCGTATAATTATAAAAACAGCCCCTGCGGCGTGCATTCAGCACATCGCAGGGGTATTTTTTTCTGCCTTGATTCCGGTTTCAGGCAGCTTCTTCGCTCTCGTCATTTTTGTCTGACAGCACACAGACCGTCAGAGTTGCCGCAAGAGCCGATACCGTTAAAATTTCAAATAAAATCATCTTTTTGTCCTCCCGTATGTTTGGTTCGTTGTTATGTCTGTATTATATCATTTGAATTTCTAAGATAAAAGCAGTAAATCCATTAAGAATATATTAAAAAAACGAAAGAAAATATTAAGATGATTTGTCGAACCATTAAAAAGGACAGGGTCGCCGTGTTTCGGTGCCCTGCCCTTTGAAAATACTTTATCGTTTATTTTATTCAGCGTCGTCGGCATTCTCCCAGTTATGCCATACCGCCTGAACATCATCGTTATCCTCAAACATCTCAAGCATTTTTGCCATGTTCTTGATGTCGTCGGGGTCGGTGAGAGTTGTGTATGTTGAGGGAACATATTCAACCTCTGCGGAGATGAAGGTGTAGCCCTTTGCTTCAAGATCTTCACGGACTGCGCCGCAGTCAAGAGGCTCGGTTCTGATTTCAAAAACTCCGTCGTCGGTCAGGAAATCGGTTGCGCCTGCTTCAAGAGCGTCCTCCATGAGCTTGTCCTCATCAACGCCCTCCTGCTCAACAACGATAACGCCCTGCTTTGAGAACATGAACGAAACACAGCCCGACTGACCCATGTTTCCGCCGTATTTGTCGAAATAATGGCGCATGTCGCCTGCGGTTCTGTTGCGGTTGTCGGTCAGTGTTTCAACGATAACGGCAACGCCCGAAGGGCCGTAGCCCTCATAGACGATTTCTTCATAGTCCGCTCCGCCCGTTTCGCCGGCAGCCTTTTTGATGATTCTTTCAATGTTATCGTTGGGAACGTTGTTTGCCTTAGCCTTTGCGATAACATCCTTAAGCTTTGAGTTTGAAGCAGGGTCGGGGCCGCCCTCACGAACGATAACGGCAATCTCTCTGCCTATTTTAGTGAAAACCTTGGCTCTCTGGTTATCGGTTTTTTCTTTTTTTCTCTTAATTGTGCTCCATTTTGAATGGCCTGACATATAAAAACCTCACTTTTTGCATTTTCAACCTTAATATTATATAACAGTAATACGGGAGTTGTCAAGAATTTGTTGCCGTTGTTTTCATTTCTCTGAAAAATTCAAACTTTTCTCCGTCGGCAATCTGCGGCTTTTCATCGTCCGTGCGGGGGATTTCATCGGAATTTGCGGCGTCAAAAACAAGAGAATCTCCGTCGATTTTGAAAACATACACCGCTCCGTCGCCTGCGGTGAGCTTAACGGCATCTGCTCCGATTTCATATGTTCCCGTGATGTATCTCTCTGCACTATAGAAGCAGTCAAGAGAAAATCTGCCGTTTTCCCTCAGATAAAGCCTTGTCGGAATGCCCTCGGTGCTTGTTGTTTTGTAGATTGTGCCGGGGTTTATGCCTTTCGGGGCAGAAGAACACGAGCCGAGAAGAAGAATCAATGCGGCGATGAGAACGCAGAGCAGTTTTTTCATATTATGTCTGTCCTTTCAAAAAAAGAATGATTTCGCCGAGCCGTTTTCAGCCCGGCGAAGCCTCAGATTGATTTATTGAAACCGTTGCCGAGTATTTCGTTTGCTTCGCTGACAATGATAAATGTTTCGCTGTCAATTGATTTGACCGTTTTGAGAATTCCCGAAATTTCCGCTTTTCTCGCAACGCAGAGCAGAATGCTTTTCTCCTGACCCGTGTAAGCACCGATAGCTGGAATGATTGAAACGCCTCGTCTTGACGAGCCGACAATTCCCTTTGAAACCTCGTCCGCCTTGTCGGTTACAATCATAAGCATTTTGCCGTTGCCCGTGCCGTAAATCATGGCGTCAATGACCTTAGTGCTGACAAAAATCAGAATTATCGCATAAAGACCGCTCTCAATGCTCTTGAAAACAAGCATTCCCGAACCGACAACCATTGCATCGGCAATCAAAACGACCGTTCCGACTGTGATATGGGGGAATTTTTTGTGAACAAGCCTTGCAACGATGTCCGTGCCGCCGCTCGTTGCGCCCGTTATCATAATCAGTCCGAGCCCCGCACCCTGAAGCAGACCGCAGAAAAGAGCGGCAAGGATTCTGTCGCCCGTGTATGCGGGCATGAAGATTGAAAACACATCAAGAGCCGCCGAAAGCACGACCGTGACCCAGAGCGTTCTTGCAACAAGCCTTTTGCCGAGAAAAATCCACATAAGAATCAGCAGGGGAATGTTCAGCACAAGGTTGACCGTTCCGACAGGCAGATTGAAAAGATGATTCAGTATGACCGCAATGCCCGTAACTCCGCTCTGAGCTATTGAATTAGGAATTGAGAAGCTGTTAACGCCTATTGCGTAGAGCGAACAGCCGATGAACCACATAAGGTTATTTTTAAGAATCTCTAACACATTTTCTTTTTTCATAGCTTTTCTCCGTCAATCCTCGGCTTCACGGCTGATAATGCCGTAAAGATAATTGATTCTGTCGGTATTTCCTTTCAGATAAAGCCAACCGAAAAGGGATTCAAGCCCTGTTGCGTAGTGATAATCTGCGCTTGAAGCATTTTTCGGTATACCGCCCGTATGAGCGTTGCGCCCACGCTTAAAAACCGCCGTTTCCTCCTCGGTAAGCTCGGGGAGCAGGAGCTTTGCGGCTTTTGCCTGAGCGGCGGCGCAGACCTTTTTTGCCGCCATCGGATGCAGAGCACCGACGGGACGGTTTGCACCGCAAAGAAGCTCGCTTCTGACAAGCAGGTCAAACACCGTGTCCCCGACAAAAGCCAACGCAAGCGGGCTGAATGCCGAAACATCGGCGCCTTTTTCAAGCAATGAATTCATTCCTCACCCTCCGCAATCAGTTGACAAAGTCAAATTCAAGGTCATATATTGAAACCGTATCGCCCTCGTTGATGCCTTTTTCACGCAGAGCGTCGATAATTCCGCTTGAGTTAAGCACTCTTTGGAAATATTGGAGAGATTCGTAATCGTCAAGGTCGGTGCGCTGAAGAATTTTGAGAAGCCACGGCGCTTCAACGAAATAAACATCATCCTCAACATGAATGCTGAAGCCCTTATCCTGCTGTTTTTCAAACAGCTCAACGGGGATTGACTCCGTTTCATATTTTTTGATGGGCGGCAAGGTCTGAAGCTTGTTCCAGACTGCGCTTATCAGCTCGCTTGTGCCCTCGGCAATCGGGGCGCACATGGTATGATATTCATAACCGTTTTCGGCAAAATATTTTTCAAGCCTTTCAAGCTGTTCATCGCTCGCAAGGTCGATTTTGTTGGCAACAACGATTTGCGGACGCTTTGCAAGCTCAGGGTCGAATTTTTCAAGCTCCTTGTTTATGATTTCAAAATCTTCAATCGGGTCTCTGCCCTCACTGCCTGCGGCGTCAATAATGTGAACCAGCAAACGGCAACGGTCAACATGGCGAAGAAATTCGTGGCCGAGCCCGACTCCGTCTCCTGCACCCTCGATAAGACCGGGAATATCCGCCATAACAAACGAACTGCCCTCGCCGAGCGACACAACGCCGAGCACGGGGGTGATGGTGGTGAAATGATAATTCGCAATTATAGGCTTTGCTTCGCTGACAACCGAAACAAGGGTTGATTTACCGACATTCGGGAAACCGAGCAGACCGACATCGGCAAGAAGCTTCAGCTCAAGGCTGACCTCCCATTCCTCGCCGGGAGTGCCGTTCTTTGCGAATCTCGGCACCTGCCTTGTCGGGGTTGCAAAATGGGGATTGCCCCAACCGCCTCTGCCGCCCTTTGCGGCAATAAAAGGCTCGTCGCCCGACATATCTGCCATAACTGCACCGCTTTCGGTTTCTCTGATAATCGTTCCTCTCGGAACTCTGATTATCAGATCCTCGCCCCGTCTGCCGTTCTTGCGTCCGCCCGAGCCGTTTTCGCCGTTCGGAGCGGTATATTTGCGTTTGTATCTGAAATCGGCAAGGGTTGCAAGGTTATCGTCAACCTGAAAGACGATGTTGCCGCCTCTGCCGCCGTCGCCGCCGTCAGGTCCGCCTGCGGCAACATATTTCTCTCTGCGGAAGCTGACGGCTCCGTTGCCGCCGTTGCCCGCCTTGATTTTAATTTTTGCAATGTCAACAAACATAATTTTTCCTAACCTTTATATTAATAATCCCAATAATATTATTATACACAGCTTTTTGCCGATTTACAATAGCAATATTGCAAAATAAAATCCGGCCTGCACACAACAGACCGGATTTCGGATAAAGGAAGAAAGAAGTTCACTTGTTATATATGTAAATCGGGTGTTCAGCGAAGCTCTTTGCAGTCGTTCTCACCCGAAACAACGCAGACTGCAAGTGTTGCGATCAGTGCCGAAGCAAGCAGAGCGCAGATAATCAAAGTTTTAATCATTTGGTTTGTCCCCCTTTGAGTTTTCGGCAAAGCAGGGGAAGCACCGTTGCGAACGGCGCCTCTGCTTTCCGTTTCTTTTGTCCCTTCGTTATATAAGTGTTGCGAAAAACGGATTTTGTTGCATTAAAAAAAGAAAAAAACAAAAAGGGGGGCTGTCTCAATAAGATGAAGAAGCCGCTTTCTTCCGACGAAGGCGTATCAAGATACTCCGAGTCGGAAAAAACGGCTAAAAAGGAACAATATAAAATACAATTCTTCAATAAAGATTAAAAACAACCTGCATTACGATACAGAATCGACAATACAAGTTGCTTTTTTATTATCCTGTTAAATTTGTTCCTTTTGTTCTTCGCTTAGTGAGACAGTCCCAAGTTATTCATTAATAGCTTCGATAAGCTTATCAATGGCAAGCTCAAGCAGTTCAAAGGGAATATTGAGCGGAGGAAGCAGGCGAACCTTGGTTTTTGCGCTGATAACAAGCACGCCCT
>JAEDKI010000163.1 GCA_016295895.1 Clostridiaceae bacterium
ATGGCTCTGTAAAACATGAGCCCGTCCGCTCCGCCGTCAAGA
Source organism: Clostridiaceae bacterium (assembly GCA_016295895.1). GTDB lineage: Bacteria > Bacillota > Clostridia > Oscillospirales > Acutalibacteraceae > CAG-177. Next base: position 43 of record JAEDKI010000163.1, read on the forward strand.
GCAGCTTTCGGTTCAAGGCGAACCTCAGGCTGAAGCCCGTCAATCTCACGGCTTGCAATATAAGGAGGATTTGAAAGAATCAAATCGGGCGACGGCAAGCCGAAATAATCAAAGCCGTTAAATATATCGCCGCAGATAATTTCCGCATTCGGACAGCCGGATTTTTCATAATTCCTTTTCAGATATTCAAATGCTTTTTCGGATTTTTCAATCAAATAAACCTTTGAGTCAGGGCAAAGCCTTGCAACGCTCAGACCGATGCATCCCGAGCCTGCACACAAATCGAAAACAACTCTTGATTTTTTATCCTTGAGATAATCCAAAGCAAAATCAACAAGCATTTCGGTTTCGGGTCTCGGAATCAGTACACCGCTGCCGACGAAGAAGCTCTCACCGTAAAAATCCCACGAACCGATTACATATTGAACGGGAACTCCCGAAGCTCTTTCTTCAATCTTTTCAAGAAATACTTTGGTTTTATCGGGCGAAGCCTCGATTTCTGCATTGAAAACGGTATATTCTTTTGTGCATTCAAACACGGCTTCAAATATCCAAAGTGCTTCTGCGGAATAATTATCGATTCCGCATGATTTCAGCCGTTCTCTGCCTTGTTTCAAAAGAGATGCAACCGTCATTCTTCATTCTCCGGGGTTTCGCCTTCATCCTCTTTCAGAGGGGCACTGATTTCACCCGTCAGCGCAGCTTTCATTGCTTCAATTGCAACCTCGATTATGGCGTCATCGGGCTCAGCGGTGGTTATGCGCTGCATGAGCAGACCCGGCGCAGAGAGAAGCTTTGTTAATTTGTTGGGATATTTGCCCGCAAGCTGGATGAATTCAAAGCCTATACCCATAATGAGAGGCATAATAAGGAGCTTAACGAGAATCCAGACCGCTCTCGTCTCGGTCAGCTTCGGAAAAGCGACTGCAACAATCGATGAAACAAGAATGCTTAACAGAATTGTGACAAAAATGAAGCTTGTTCCGCATCTGGGATGGAAGCGGCGCTCTTTCTTTATATTTTCAACAGTAAGCTCATTGCCATGCTCAAAGCAGAAAATGGTTTTGTGCTCTGCACCGTGATACATGTAAACTCTGTGAATTTCTTTCATTCTTGCAACAAGAATCATATAAATAACAAAGATTATAACTCTGATAATGCCCTCAAAAACGGCTCTCCAACCGAGGAGCGAACCGCCTGCAAGCTTGCCGTTGACCAAATCAAACACGAAGCTCGGAAGCCACATAAACAGCAAAAATGCAAGACCAAAGCCGAGAACAGCCGAAATAACGCCGATAACCGCCATCATCTTAGGCCCGAATTTTTCACTTATCCATTTATCAAGCTTTGATTCATTTTCGGCTTCAGCATCATCAAAGGCAGTTTTTTCAGCAGATTCCATAAGGAGCTTATACCCGAAAATCATGGATTCAATGAATGCAACAATACCACGGATAATCGGTATATTCAGAATTTTATATTTCTTTCTGACCGATACAAACTCCTTCATCTGAGTTTCGATTGAGCCGTCGGGAAGTCTCAGCGACATCGCAGTTCCCTTTGGACCTCTCATCATTATTCCTTCCATAAGCGCCTGACCGCCTACGGCAACATAATCATTCTTCTTTTGTTGTTTCATCTGATTTTCCTTCTCCTTCCTTATCGGCAGGTTCTCTGTCAGGCGGCTCGATCGGAACGGTTATTCTGACCGTTGTTCCCTCGCCGTAAATGCTGTCAACATCAATTTCGCCGTTATGGAGCTTGACTATTTCATCCGCAACCGCAAGCCCGATGCCCGAACCTCTGACCGTTGTGTTTGCTTTATAGAACTTTTCTTTGACATGTGGAAGATCCTCCGGCGGAATGCCGGCGCCCGTATCGCTTATTGAAATAACAAGTGATGCAGGATTCGGAATCTCGGCAAAAACGATTATTCTGCCGCCGTGCTCCGTATATTTCAGAGCATTGTCAAGAATATTTATGAATACCTGCTTGATTCTTGACGCATCGCCGTTTGCGGGAGCGGGAACATGGGGAACATTATAGACAAGCTCTATTCCCTCTCTCATTGCCCGTTCTTTGAAAACAAAAACGACCTCGTCAAGCTCTGCAAGAATATCTATCTTTTCAATGTTAAGCTTCATTCTTCCGCTGCTCATTCTTGAGAAGTCAAGAAGCTCTTCAACCATATCGTTGAGCCTTGAAGCTTCACTGATAATAACGCCCATGCCTCGCTGAGTCATTGCAGGGTCGGTGTCTCCGATCTGAAGCAGAGTTTCTCCCCAGCCCTTAATCGCCGTCAGCGGAGTGCGCAGCTCATGAGAAATCGTTGAAATAAAATCGTTCTTTAATCTGTCTGAAGCCGCAAGCTTTGTTGCCATGTCGTTTATCGTTGTGCAAAGCTCGCCGACTTCATCGTTATAAGGATAATGGTCGATTCGTGCCTCAAGGTCACCGCCCGCAATTCGTTTTGCCGTTTCTCCGATATCCTTGACGGGATTGACTATTGAACGGATAAAAAGAATTCCTGAAAACATGAGCAAAGAAAACATGCCGAGAAACGCCAAAGTAACTATCACGCTTATGCGAACCAGCTGGTCATCTATCGCTTCAAGCGAAACCATAAATCTGACTGCTCCGCCGTTAACGCCGCTCGGATAATTATATATACAGGTTGCCGCCATTATTTTTTCGCCCGACGGGAGTCTTCCCGTCCACTTTGAGCTTCCGTTGCCGTCTCTTGCGGCAACATAATCGGGCATTATAACCTCGCCTTTAATTTCAAATCCGCTCGATGAAAGAATAACCTTGCCCGTGCTGTCAATAATCCAGACCGCCATCTTGTCTTTTTCAGGGAAGGATTCGATAAAATTTCTTCCTGCAGATTCAAATCCTCCCGAATTTGAATCAACACTCAGATTAAAGGTTGAAGCAATTTCATCGGCGGAATAAGAATCGAGAGTCATTTCAGCAACACCGTAATAATAATTTTTCAAAGAGAAAATCAGAGCAAGAGAAACTGAAACCAAAATCAAAATAACTATCGACGCAACGTTAAAAAACCATCTTTGGGTTATTCCGACAAACTTCAATGCTCTGCCCCCTTTCAAAAATTATTACGGCATATCAATCAGACAATCCATTTGTAGCCGACACCCCAAATGGTTATGAGGTGTTTCGGAACAGACGGTTCGTCCTCAACCTTCATCCTCAGCCTGCGGATATTAACATCAACTATTTTTTCTTCTCCGAAATATCCACTTCCCCAGACTTTGTTGAGAATATCGGTTCTGCTCAGCGCAGCTCCTGCGTTGGTGAAGAAATATTCCATCATCTGAAATTCAACCTGAGTCAGCTCTATGTATCTTCCGCTTTTGGTGAGCGTTCGGCTTCTGAGATTAAGCTTGAACTCTCCAAGCTCGATAACATCAACCGTTTTCGGCTTTTCGGAGGTGTTCATGGCAACCCGTCTGTAAATCGCATCAACTCTCGCAACAAGCTCCGAGGGCGAAAACGGCTTGGTAACATAATCGTCAGCGCCCATCATAAGTCCTGTTATTTTATCCATTTCCTGAGTTTTTGCCGTCAGCATTATAATGCCGATATTGTTGCTCTTTGAGCGAAGCTGTTTGCAGACCTCAAGCCCGTCAACATTCGGCATCATCACATCAAGAACGGCAACATCAATATCGCCGCAGCATGAATCATAAAGCTCAAGAGCCTCTGCTCCGTCCTTCGCTTCAACAACATCATAGCCGCCTCTGCGAAGATTGATTACGATAAACTCCCTTATCGCCGCTTCATCCTCGGCTATTAAAACACGTTTCATCCTCTTACTCTCCTTTCGGTCACGGTATCGGCAGAATTTTTGCCGCAATATAATCTTCATCAATTCCGAGTGACTTTCCGTTTTGTGTTATATAAACGCACACAGCGTTTTCTGCCCTTTCAACAACCGTAATATATGCGCTGAAATCCTCGGACTTCCATCT
>JAEDKI010000164.1 GCA_016295895.1 Clostridiaceae bacterium
CACCGCAACTTTCGGCAATCACGACGGTCAGGCGGCGCTCGGCAACGCCGAACAGTTTGAAATATACAAGCAGTCCGGGATGTTTGTCTGTTCCGAAGCCGCATCTGAAGATGACCCCGGCACTTTTTGCCTGAAAATCGGCGACAATGATTTTATTATTTATATTTTCGATTCACATTCAAAAGCCGAAAACGGCGGTTACAGCGCAGTTAACGAAAATCAGCTTTCATGGTTTCGCTCGGAGCGGGACAAGGCTGAATCTGCAAAGGGCAAATTCGTTCCGTCGCTTGTTTTTCAGCATATCCCAACGCCCGAATACTTTGATGTTATCAAGCGTGTCAAGCGGTTCACAAAAGGCGCTGTCAGGGCTTTCGGCAACCATAAAAATGAGTTTTATATTCTTGACCCCGACAACTGCGGCAAAGACGATTTCATGGGAGAATCCCCTGCCGCTCCCTATGAAAACAGCGGTGAAATCGACGCATTTCTTGAAAAAGGCGATGTTCTCGGCGTTTTTGTCGGGCATGACCACAACAACAGCTTTGTTGCAAAATACAAAGGGCTTGACCTCGGCTACACTCAGGGTGCGGGCTTCAATGTCTACGGTCCGGGCTTAAAAAGAGGCGTTCGGATTTTTGATATCAACGAAAACGGAAGCTATGAAACCAAAACCGTAACCTTTAAAGAACTGTGCGGAAATAAGGTTGACAAAAAAGCAAAGTTTGCGCTTTATTCCTATGCGCCGACAAATGTTTCACAAGTTCTCACGGCTGTTAAAGAAACCGCCGCCGTTGCCGCCTGCGCCGCCGCAGTCGGAGCGATAATATATTTTGCGGTGAAATAATCATATTAAAAGGAAAGACAAACCATGAATCATTGCGGAACTCAGAAGTTGGAAACAGACAGACTGATTTTAAGAAGATTCACCCACGATGATGCCGAAGCCATGTATAAAAATTGGGCGTCGGATGAAGAAGTCACCAAATTTCTGATGTGGCAACCCCATTCAAGCCCGGAAGTCAGCCAAAGCATAACGGATGAATGGGTCAATCAATATTCCGATGACAAATACTATAATTGGGCTATTGTATTGAAAGAAAACGGAGACGAGCCGATAGGCGGCATTGGTGTTGTTCACATGAATGAGGACATATCAATGGTGCATATCGGCTATTGCATCGGAAAGGCGTGGTGGCATCAGGGAATTACCTCGGAAGCTCTCAAAGCGGTTATGGATTTTTTGTTTGATGTTGTTGATGTTAATCGCATTGAATCAAGGCATGACCCGAGAAACCCCAATTCGGGTAAGGTTATGCAAAAATGCGGAATGAAATATGAGGGAACCATGCGCAGCGCTGATTGGAACAATCAAGGCATTTGCGACGCCTGTTATTATGCGTTGTTGAAATCGGAACGGTAGGGAAAGCCGTCCACGGCGTTTCGTTGGATTTGATGCGTTTTAACAGACAACCGCAAGGGATGTCCCTACGATTTGTTTTCAATTTGTAGCGGACGATGCCCACATCGTCCATCTTCACGTTATTCGCCTGCGGCGAATTGGTTCGTCGAGGACGCCGAACCCTACGGATTGTTTTTAATTTTGTTCGTTTTCGGGCGGCTCGTTTTTATGTTTTTCGGAACGCCGGGGACAGCGTTCCCTACGAGGAATCGTTATTTTCAGCAGATTCGCCAAACAATCAGACGGCGGGAGCAAGCCCCCGCCCTACCTTGAACTTCTTCACTAACAAAGTATCGGGACGGTGAAACATAATGAGCACTAAAAACCGTATATTGGAGTTGCTTGAGAGGCAACGGGGAGAAAGCATATCGGGCGAACACCTTGCCGGATTATTGAACATTTCAAGAAATGCCGTATGGAAAGCCGTAAAAGAACTGCAGAAAGACGGCTATAATATTGTTGCTGTCACGAATAAAGGGTACTGCCTTTCTGACGAAAATGACATAATTTCCGTTCAGGGAATAAAGCCGTTTCTGTCCGATAAAAGCCAACCTTATGCCGATAAAATTCAGATATACAAATCCTTGGAATCGACCAACAAAACCGCTAAAGAAATGGCTGTTGCAGGTGCTGAGCACGGTACGGTCATTATTTCCGACCGTCAGACAAAGGGCAGAGGAAGATATTCCCGCAACTTCTTTTCACCTGCCGGCGGATTATATATGAGCATTATATTACGCCCCGAAGTATTGCACTTTGAAAATCCAACCTCCGTAACTGCCTTTGCCGCCGTTTCGGTCTGCGAAGCGATAGAAAGCATTTCAAAAAAAGAGCCTGAAATCAAATGGGTCAACGATATTTTTATTGACGGAAAAAAAGTTTGCGGAATTTTAACGGAAGCCGTAACCGACTTTGAAAGCGGCGGTCTGGAGTGGGTTGTTCTCGGCATAGGGATAAATGTTTATACACGCAAAGAAGAATTTCCGATTGACTTGCAAGCTACGGCAACCTCAATCTATCCGGATGAAAATATGCCCGGCGTGAGAAATAAACTGTCTGCGGAAATCATAAACAGAATTCTGGGGTTCGGAACTCCGCCGAGCGAAGCAGAGATTTTTGAAAAGTACAAAAAAAGACTTATGATTTTGGGCAAGAAAATAACCGTAATTCAAAATCAGGCGGAATATAAGGCGACTGCGACTGATGTTGATTCCGTAGGTCATCTGATTGTAAAAAAAGAAAACGGCGAAATCATTACCCTGTCTTCCGGCGAAATCCGTATATAAAAGCAGATAATTCAATTCAAAGCGGTTAATTGTCAACTTATTTTATAATGTTGGTTGACAATTAACCGCTTTTGTGCTATAATGCAGGCTGCAAAACTTCGGAGAAAGCCCCGGTCAAAGGAGATTTGAAAATGAATTTAAGACCGCACCATCTGCTTTGCATTCAGAAATTTACGGGTCACGGATATGATTCAGACTTCACCGCACATATGGAATCCGTTGTGTCGGAGCTTTCGGAGAATCCCCAAACTCAAATCACCGTTGCGCAAGGGTGCGACGAGCTTTGCAAAGTGTGCCCGAATAACATAAGCGGAGTTTGCGCTTCACTTGAAAAAGTGTCCTTAATGGACAGCGCCGTTCTCGGAATCTGCGACCTTGCCTACGGAGAAAATGTTCCGTGGGCAAAAACTGCGAAAAAAGCACGGGAACGGATTTTTGAAACAGAAGAATTTAAAAAAATTTGCGCCTGCTGCCAATGGTTTGAGCTTTGCAGGAGAACGGAGGTTTATTATGAATGATAAAAAAGAAATAAAAAAAGGTTTCAAGACAATTGACTTGGTCTACATTGCATTCGGTGCAGTTCTGATTTCCGTATGCTCCTGGATAAGCATACCGACTACCGTGCCGTTCACAATGCAGACCTTCGCCGTATTTTTCATGCTGTCAGCTTTGGGAGGCAAGCGTGGAACGGTATCGATTATCTTATATGTATTGCTCGGAGCGTTCGGAGTGCCGGTGTTTGCGCATTTCACTTCCGGAATCGGCATTCTGCTCGGCAACACGGGCGGATACATAATCGGTTTTATTTTTATGGGGCTTGTCTATTGGATTATTGTCCGCTTACTCGGTAAAAAGCTTTGGGTGGAAATCCTCGCCATGGTTATCGGCCTGGCTGTGTGCTACGCCTTCGGAACGGCGTGGTTTATGGTTGTCTACGCCAAAGCAAACGGAGCCGTGGGGCTTGCGACCGTTCTTTCCTGGTGCGTAATACCGTTTATCATTCCCGACCTTGTCAAGCTCGGATTGGCGTTGACCTTGGCACGGCGCTTATCCCCCGTTCTGAAATTACAATAATATTGCTGTCCTTTGCACCGTAAAGAAATTGCAAATCAGATAAACTGTTTTGATGCGGGACGGGCGACCCGTCCCCTATGAACCGGTTCGCCGCAGGCGAATAATGCGAATTTTTTTGGGACGATGTAGGCATCGTCCCCTACAAATTGAAAATATATCTGATCCCATGAA
>JAEDKI010000165.1 GCA_016295895.1 Clostridiaceae bacterium
GTCAGTTCCTTTCGCATATAATTCGGAGCATATTCCGCATATCCGTGTTTCGGATAAAAGCTCCATGATTCATAAAAATGCTCTTTATCGCCGAGATGGACGATAACAGCCTTTTTGCCGATTGATTTCAGATGTTCTTCGGCAGTTTTGAGCAATGCCGTTCCGATGCCCTGACGCTTCAGATTTGCTTTAACGAAAAGTCTGTGGATCACAACCTCGTCCGTGTTCTCAACGGAGTTGTAGCCAACGCTCCCGATTACTCGGTCATTGCCGTCAAGCGCAATCCAGAACATATCGCCTTTGTCAAAATAATTTGCCTGAATGTCAAGCAAATCCTTATTAAGACCCGGAACACGCCCCAAAGCGTTTTTCGCTTCGAGAATCATAAATATAAGGTCATCACGGTATTTCGGTTCAAATTTGATTATCCGCATATTTGCTCCTTTTGTTTGCAAATTATAAATTTAGTCTGAATACAGCGTTTAAAGATACAATCATTTATCCGTCAGCATATCAATCCTCCGTCTTTTGCTTCGCAAAATCCACCTCCTTTTCTAAGGAGGCAAACGAAGCAGAAACCTTATTGTATGGGCTCCTTAGAAAAGGAGCTGCCCGTAGGGCTGAGGATTGATAAGGGTCAAAATGAAATATATGTATCAATAAAAGGCTCGGTAGGGAACGCCGTCCCCGGCGTTCCGTGGGATTTGATGCGTTTTCACGGACAGCCGCAAGGATTATGCCTGCCGAAATATTTCTGAAACGGTAGGGCGGGGGCTTGCTCCCGCCGTTTTGGATTTATGAATAAAACATCGTTTTCAAAAACAAATTTTTTCGTCTGCGGCAATTGGTTCGTCGGGGACGCCGAACCCTACGGATTTATTGTAAATTGTAGGGTTTAAAGCGGGCGACCACGCAGTTCGCCCCTACGGTGTTGCAGACGATTTCTGCCGTTTCCCGGAACGCCGAGGACGGCGTTCCCTACGAAAAAGTTATTTTTCAATAGGCTCGGCAAGACAAGCAAACGGTGGGAGCAAGCCCCCGCGCTGAATTAAATTAATTGTACTGTACGGGGTATTCGGTTTTTCGAGTTCTTGTTTTATTTTCGATATTATAAAAATTTCATTTTATAAATTCAACAGCATAAGCCCAACAGTAAATAGTAAATGCTCAAATTTACGTGTTGAAATATGCCTGAAACCGAGCGATAAATACCATTCTTTCAGTTTGGTGTTTTCCTCAATTATGCCTATGGTTATTTTATTGCCGCCGAAGCTTTTTACCGTTGAAATTGCAAAGTTAACCATCGCTTTGCCTGTTCCCGAATGACGGTATTGCGGCAGAACGGCAAGATTATTCAGTTCCCATTCGGAATCATTGCGTTTTGCAAGTGAAAAATATCCGACAGGGTATTCATCCCGATAAAACAGACACATCGGCTTGCTTTCGTCAAACTGCTTTTCGAGCCTGTCAACCGTCATAAACGCCGTGTGGGACGGGCAGTTGTTTTCGGTCAAGTCGAATTCATCCGTAACCGTTGCGAAACTTCTGCGGATAATATCAAGGCAGATATTCAGTTGTTCTTTGCTCTCAACTTGCTTTATCATTTAATCACCGTCGCAATACTATTTAACCTCAAAAAACAAAACAGAAGCTTCAGTTCCGTCATCAAAGGGTTCGTCACCGATACACAGTTCATAATCGTCGGAATACATCTTTGCAATCTTGTTCCATAAAACGACGCTTGCAACATTTTTCTTGTGATACTTTATGTGCCACCAACCCTTGTGAATATTGAAAATATGCCTGACAGCTTCTGTCGCCACGCCTTGCCGCCTGAAATTATATGAAACAAAAAATTCCGCAATTGACCAATCAACAGGTCTGTCGCACTCCTTGTATTTGTTAATTAAAGCAAAGCCGGCAAGAGTATCATCAACAAAAATAAAATAGGCGAATCTTCCCTGTTCGGTAAAATAATTATTCAGATATTTATATCCGAACAAACCGTTATTGTTAAATTGCCTTTTGTCATACTGTGAAAATTCATAGTTGTATTTTTCAAGCAGATTTGCAAGAGTATCTTTTCCGTCTGAGCCAACTCTTTTAATTGATGTTTTCATTGCGCCGTTCCTCCGACTTTTTCATATATATACAAATCGTTCTCGGGAGACCTTTCTCCGCTGTTCCGGAATCCCATGGCGCTCCAGAACGGCTCGCCCGTAACCGGGTCGGCGGTGAGCCAAATTTTACTTACGCCGTTTGAAATAAAAAGATTTTCAAGCCGTTTGTACATTGCCGTTCCGAATCCTTTTCGCCTGTATTCGGGCTTGACATAGAATTCCATAACATAGCCCCAACCGGGTCTGACATACCCTCTGTGGCTTTCCCTGTCAACCTTGCCGTAAATAAAGCCTGCTAACTCGTTTCCGGCATAACAAAGTTCAATAAAGCGGTCTTTATCGCTTGCCATATTCAGTATGCTTTGTGCAAATCCGATAAGCGTTTCTTCGGGCGTTTGTCTGCCGGCATTTTTGTCAAGCTCTTTGCAGTAAGGCAGAATAAGCGATAGGAAAACCTCAAAATCTTCTTTTGTGTTTCGCAGTTTTTCAAACCGTAAATTTTTCATTCGATTACCTCTTTCTTCTGAAAATAAAAAACCGTCTCTGACAGACAAAATCAGAGACGGCATTTTATTCCGAATGAAAAAGCTATACGGCAACGGACAAAACGGCTCTTGATTTCATCTGAATGTTCATTCTTGTCATTTTGTCCACCTGCCTTTCGGTAATTTTTTACTTATTGTAACAGCGTAAGAATAATTTGTCAACTGTTTTTCCGAAAAGATAAAAAAGGATTTTTAAAGAAGATCAAGCTGTGAGACTTGACTTTTATTGATAAAAAACTATAATAATTATCAACAATTCACGGAGGATACAGCATGGGAACCGTAATGCGCATTATCAGCACAATTCTGACTTTCTTTTCGCTTATAGGCTCTATTGTAACGCCGTCAGGTGATTTCGGAGGAGTTGAGGATGTTTTTTCAGACACATCAAAGGCTTCTTATTCCGAGCTTTATTATGAGTTATGCGAAAAAAGCAACAATACCGAAATCTGGCGGCAGGGCATGATTTCGGGCAACGGAATGCAAGGAGTTATCACAAGCGGCTCGCCCTACAGCGACACTCTGATTTATCAGAATATGCATTTTATTATGCCGAATAAGAATTCAAGAATCTGCCCCGATACCTCGGACGAGCTTGAAACGGTTAAGCAGAGCATAACCGAGGGCAAGGATATTGTCGATAATTCAAGTTATGACGATGTTTATGCCTTTCATCCCGGCGCAGAGCTGAGAATAAAGCAAAACAAGCTTTGGAAAACGGATTATGCCCGATATACCGATTATGAAACCGCTCAGGTCGGGGTCAGATATAAGGATATAAAAGGAACATGGGAGAGAAAGACATTCACCTCTCAGGCGGACGGCGTTACGATAACCGAAATCGGTTCTTCTTCAAAGGGGAGCAAAGTCAATCTGACGCTTTCAATCGATAATATTTCCGCTTTTGCAAATTTCGGAAACGGAAACGAGGTCGATTTGAAATATAAAAAGCTTGTCGGTGGCGATTGTGAATACATCGCTTTTGCGGCTCATTACCCGGACTATGACAACAGCGAGCTGAAAAACGGCGGATATGCAACAGTTATTTATGTTGTCTGCGAAGGCGGCGAAAAGAAGCTGACGGACGGCAAAACCGTTAAAGATATTCAGTATTGCGGCGACGGAAACCCTCAAATCAAAATCAAAAACGCCGATTCGGTTTATCTCATTGCCGTTTCGGACAGAACATATGACATGGGCGATATCTCCGGGTTTGAAAATGCGGAGAATTATGCGCTTGTTGATTTACTGAAAGAAAAAGCAAAATCGGTTGCCGAAAAATATTCTGAAAGCGGAAAATTCAGCTATGAAAAAGCACTT
>JAEDKI010000166.1 GCA_016295895.1 Clostridiaceae bacterium
AAATAAGCGCTCTCAGGGGCAGGGTGTCGTCAGCTTTGGGTGCAGGAATATCCTTAACGATATGTTCAAGCACCTGTTCGATGTTCTGACCCGTTTTTGCCGAAACTCTCGGAGCTTCGGAGCAGTCAAGGCCGATAACATCCTCAACCTCGGCGGCAACTCTGTCGGGATCGGCTGAGGGCAGGTCAATTTTATTGATAACAGGCACAATTTCAAGGTCATGGTCAAGGGCAAGGTATGTGTTCGCAAGCGTCTGAGCTTCAACGCCCTGAGAAGCGTCGATGATAAGTATTGCGCCCTCACAGGCGGCAAGCGAACGGGAAACCTCGTAGTTAAAGTCAACATGACCCGGAGTGTCGATGAGGTTCAGAACATAGTTTTCGCCGTCCTCGGCAAGATAATCGAGCTTAACGGCGTGAGCCTTGATTGTGATTCCTCTTTCACGCTCAAGATCCATTTTGTCGAGAAGCTGAGCGGTCATGTCACGCAGAGCAACCGACTTCGTCTTTTCAAGCAGTCTGTCGGCAAGGGTGGACTTGCCGTGGTCGATGTGTGCAATAATGCAGAAATTTCTGATTTTATCCTTTGATACAGCCAATTTTTTATTCTCCTTGATATCGGTAATTATCGGTTTATTATTTGATACATTATAATATATCATAATACCAAATAATATTGCCGAGGTCAAGAATTTTTATTTCACCGTGAATTATGATTTTTTTGAAAAAAACAGTTGCAATAATTCCCGTAAACATATAAAATAAAGATATAAATGAACGGAAAGGAAGAATTATTATGTCAAGAGCGTCAAAGCTGAAAAAGAGGGCTGAGCTTGCAGAAAAACCGACCTTGAAACAGGCTTTTTTGAATTTCATCGATGCGTTGACCGACAACAAGAATTTCTGCATGGCGTGGCTTATTGCAGGCTTTGTTTTCTTCACGGTTTACGGCTTTATTGATAACCCCGACCTTGCCAAAACCGCAAGCGTTATCGGCAAAACTCACCCAAGGCTGTTTGTCTGGTGGGCAGTCTTTTCGGGAATATCGCTGTTTCTGAATCTTCAGTATCTTTATAAGCTTAATTCGTTCAGAGACGGAAAGCTTGCAAAAGTCGGCAACATTTGCACCTATCTCGGCGTGTTCTGCATATTTGCCTGCGTAAATATTCCGTCGGTTGAGCCTGAGGACGGCAAGCCGCTCCAAATGGTTGCTCATTGGTCAATGGCTCTGCTTTTTGCGGCGTTTTTTGCGGCGGCGATTATCGTCTTTCTGCTTCACAAATCGATGCAGAAAAGCGTTAAGCACATTATTATGCTTGCGGTTCTTTCGTTAACCCTCGTTCTTATGGTCGTTTTGCTCCTCATTTTCGGAAAGAGCGGAGGAATTGAAAGCATTCCGATGTGGGTAGCATACATAATCGTGTTCCTGATGAATTACGCAAAACCGTTTCAGGAATCAAAATCCCGCTGAAAAATAAAAATCTACAGTGCAAGCCGGACATTGCGTTCAGCTTGCACTTTATTATTATGTATTGCAAAGCCTCTCGCATATCCCGAAACGGCAATCGGTTTGGCAAAGCATGTCACATATTATTAACACAATTTAACAAAGTGTTTACAATTGAAATATTGACAAAACGGCGTGAAAGGGGTATATTAATAACCGTAGTTGGCACTCGATAGCTAAGAGTGCCAAAATTAGCACTCAATCTGAAAGGCAGGTGTTGAAAGTGTCGGAGCTCAGCGAAAGAAAAAAGCAGATTCTGGCTGCCGTTGTTGAGCAGTATATCAAAACGGGCGAGCCGGTCGGCTCAAAGGGTCTGCTGTCAACAACCGGAATGACGGTATCGTCGGCAACGATTCGCAGCGAAATGAGCGAGCTTGCCGCAATGGGCTATCTTGAGCAGCCGCACACTTCGGCAGGCAGAGTGCCATCCCAAAAGGGATACAGATATTATGTTGATAATCTGATGAAGCCCAGAGAGATTGACGAGCTTAACCGCAGAGTGCTCGAGGCAGGCATTTCTTCGGCGGCAGGCGACCCCGAAAAGCTTATTGTTCAGGCGAGCAATGTTCTGGCGGATTTAACAAAATGCGCCTGCGTTTCAACCGCTCCGGGCGGCGAGGCGATGATAATCCGCAAAATTGAGCTTGTTCCCGTCGGCATTCATTCGGCAATGCTGGTTCTGCTGACCTCAAACGGAATCCTCAAAAGCAGGCTTTGCAGGCTTGACTGCGAGCTTACTCCGAAAATATGCGAGGAATTCTATAACATCGTTGATTCCTGCATTATCGGCAAACCTGCATCCGAAATCAGCGTTGTTTCTATGCAGACGGTTGCGGCTTCCGTTGACGGCGATGCTCTTGCGATGCTTCCGCTCATGGCGGCGGTATGCGAGCTTGCCGGCAGCACGGCGAATTCAAGAATCACTCTCGGTGGCAGTTCAAATCTGTTCTTCTGCAAGGATTACGGCAGTGACGCCGTTGAATTGCTTGAATTTCTTAATAAAAGAGAGCCGATATCGGCGGTTATGGACGGTATAACAAGTCCGCTTGATGTTAAAATAGGCAGAGAGAATCTTTACCGTCAGCTTGCAAATTCAAGCGTGATAGTTGCAAAATATTCCGTCGGCGGCAAGGATTCGGGAACAATCGGACTTATCGGCCCGACCCGAATGGATTATGAAAACATTATTCCCTGCGTTAAATATCTGACAAACCTTGTCGGCAAAATGATAACGCAGGCAATCGAAGAATAGAAAGGAAGCTAAAATGAAAAAGGAAAAAACCAATCCCGAAACTCCCGATGAGGTAAAAACCGAGGCAAAAGCAGAGGAAAAAACCAAGTCAAAAGAAAAAAAGTCGGGCGGTGAAGCGGAAAAGCTCCAAAAGGCTCTTGACGAAAAGAACGAGCAGTTTTTGAGGCTTTGCGCCGAATACGATAACTTCCGCAAGCGCTCCCAAAAAGAAAAGCAGGACGCTTACTCAAATTCAAAAGCCGATGTCGTCAAAGACCTGCTCCCCGTAATCGATAATTTCGGCAGAGCGGCTGAGAATACCGACGGAAGCTTTGAAGATTACCGCAAGGGAATCGAGCTTATTTTCAATCAGTTCCTTGATATTATTAAGAAGCTCGGCGTTGAGGCTTACGGCGAAAGAGGCGACGAATTTGACCCGAACATCCACAATGCGGTTATGACCGTTGAGGATGAAGAGCTCGGCGAGAATGTGATTGCCGAGGTGTTCACAAAGGGCTACAGGCTCGGCGATAAGATAGTCAGAGAAGCGGTAGTCAAGGTTGCAAACACCTGATAATAAATTCAGTAAAAAATATCCATTAATATATTTAGGAGGAAATTTATCATGTCAAAGGTTATAGGTATTGACTTAGGTACAACAAATTCATGTGTAGCAGTTATTGAGGGCGGCGAGCCCGTAGTTATCGCAAACGCTGAGGGCGCAAGAACAACTCCTTCGGTTGTTGCATTCGGCAAGACAGGCGAAAGAATGGTCGGTCAGGTTGCCAAGAGACAGGCAATCACCAACCCCGACAGAACCGTTTCTTCAATCAAGAGACAGATGGGTTCTGACTATAAGGTTTCGATTGACGACAAAAAGTATACTCCGCAGGAAATATCCGCAATGATTCTTCAGAAGCTTAAAACAGACGCTGAAGCATATCTCGGCGAAAAGGTTACCGAGGCGGTTATCACCGTTCCTGCTTACTTCACCGATTCTCAGAGACAGGCAACCAAGGATGCAGGCAAGATTGCAGGCCTTGAGGTTAAGAGAATCATCAACGAGCCCACGGCTGCGGCTCTTGCTTACGGTATCGATAAGGAAACCGATCAGAAAATCATGGTTTATGACCTCGGCGGCGGCACCTTCGATGTTTCGATTATCGAAATGGGCGACGGCGTTCAGGAAGTTCTTGCAACCGCAGGTAACAACCGTCTTGGCGGCGATGATTTCG
>JAEDKI010000167.1 GCA_016295895.1 Clostridiaceae bacterium
TTTGAGGGCGTAACCGTCTATACGGTAATGCCACACCTATATTATATGCATTATGGGCGATTTTGTCAACCCCGTGCAACAATTTTTGAATATGCGGTTAAACGGCTGTTCGGCTGTTTAACATATTCAGACTTATTTTGTAACCTCTTTATATCTTTCGTATGCCTTTTCCCATTCGGCTGAGTTTTGCGGAAGATATTCGGCTGTGTTTTCGCTTGCTCTGATGATTTTTCTTGCCTGCGAAACATTCTCAATTGCTCCGCAGGAAATAAGCTGAACGGCGATGTTTCCGAGCACCGTTGCTTCAATCGGCCCCGCAACAACCGTTCTGTCGCAGGCGCAGGCGGTCATTGAGCAGAGCAGGGTGTCCTTTGTGCCGCCGCCGATAACATGAATTGCGGGGTAGGTCTTGCCCGTGCAATCCTCAAGCGCTTCAAGGGTCATGCGGTATTTGAGCGCAAGGCTTTCATATATACAGCGCATAACCTCGCCCACGGTTTCCGGAACGGGCTGACCCGTTCTGCGGCAGTAGTCACGGACTCTCTGAGGAATGTTGCCGTGAGGAACAAATTCGGGAGCGTCGGGGTCAATGAAGCATTTGAAAGGCTCAGAAGCGAGCGCAAGCTTTTCAAGGTCGGCATATGAATAATCCGAGCCGTGTCTGTTCCAATGGCGGCGGCTCTCCTGAATGAGCCAAAGTCCGATGATATTTTTCAAAAATCCAACCTTTGAGTCACAGCCGCCCTCGTTGGTGACATTCATTTCAAGGGATTTTTCGTTGACTATGGGTTCGTCAAGCTCCGTGCCGAAAAGCGACCAGGTTCCGCTCGAAATGAAAGCGAAATCACCGCTTTCGCAGGGAACGGCGGTTATTGCGCTCTGGGTGTCATGGCCGCAAACGCTGATAACCTCTGCGCCGTCGATGCCGCATTCCTCGCAGATGTCGCTGCGGATTTTGCCAAGCGTTGTGCCCGACGGCACAACCTCGCCCAGCAGGCGTGAGGGAATGCCGAGGCGGTCAAGCAGACCGTTTGCCCATGACTTTGTTTTTATGTCAATCATCTGAGAGGTGGTTGCTATCGAATATTCCGTTGTCATTTTGCCCGTGAGCATATAGCCGAAAAGGTCGGGCATAAAGAGCAGGCGGTCAGCCCGTTCAAGGATATGCGGGCGGTATTTTTTCAGCGAATAGAGCTGATAAACCGTGTTCAGCTCCATGAACTGAATGCCCGTTGCGCCGTAAAATTCGCTGTTGGGAACGGTTTTGGCGCATTCCTCAATCAGACCCGATGTTCTTGCGTCACGGTAGTGAACGGGATTTTCAAGCAGACAGCCGTATTTGTCAATCAGCCCGAAATCAACGCCCCATGTGTCGATGCCGACGCTGTCGAAGCCGCCTGCCTCACGGGCTTTGATAAGCCCCTGCTTTATGTTGTAGAAAAGCCGAAGAACATCCCAATACATCGTGTCGCCGACCTTGACGGGGTCATTTGAGAAGCGGTGAACTTCTTCAAGGGTTATTTTTTCGCCGTCAAAGGTGCCGAGAATCGCTCTGCCGCTCGATGCGCCGAAATCAATTGCGAGAACTCGTTTTTCCATTCTTTTTTCTCCTTTTTACTGAATAACAACGCCTTTTTTCAGGATTATGTTGGCATAAATCGCTGTTTCGCCCGTTGCGATGACCGCATAGGCTTTTTTGGCTCTGTCATAGAAGTCAAAACGCTCAACAAGCTCAAATTTTTTGTCGCCCTCCTCGGCGGTTACGGTTTTTTTGTATTCCTCCCAGATGGGCGGAGTGTTTGAGGGGTCGCCGTTATCCATGAGAGCAACGGGAGCGTCAACATAGGTGTCAAGCGGCATGAGCTTCAGCACGGCTTCAAGAATTTCATTAACGCCGTGTCCGTCAAGGCGGACAAGCCTCTGAGCAACGGATGCGGCGGGGAAGTTGCCGTCGCCGATGACGATTTCATCGCCGTGACCCATTTCCATAAGTATTTTAAGAAGCTCGGGAGAAATAACGGGGGAGATATTTTTAAGCATGATTCAAAAGTCCTTTCGTATTTTGTTTATTATGAATTTACATTACCGAATACATATTATACATGTTTGCGTAGATGCCGCCCGCCTGCATAAGCTCGGCGTGTGAGCCGTGCTCGGCGATGCCGTCCTCGGTCAGAACGATTATCTCGTCGGCGTTGCGGATGGTTGTCAGGCGGTGAGCGATGGTCAGGGTCGTTCTGCCCTTTGCAAGGCGTTCAAGCGATTCCTGAACAAGCCTTTCGCTCTCATTGTCGAGGGCTGAGGTCGCCTCGTCGAGAAGCAAAATCGGCGGGTCTTTAAGAAATACTCTTGCGATTGAAATTCTCTGCTTCTGACCGCCCGAGAGCTTGACGCCTCTTTCGCCCGTGTATGTATCATAGCCGTGGGGCAGGGCGGAAATGAATTCGTGAGCGCCCGCCTTTTTGGCGGCTTCAATTATTTCCTCGTCTGTGGCGTCAGCCTTGCCGTAAAGCAGATTGTCACGGATTGTTCCCGAAAACAGATAAACATCCTGCGCAACAACGCCGATGTTTTTGCGCAGAGAATGCAGGGTGATGTTTTTGATGTTTTTCCCGTCAAGCAGAATTTCGCCGCTCTCCGCTTCGTAGAATCGGGGCAGGAGATTGCAGAGCGTGGTTTTTCCTCCGCCGCTCGGCCCGACAAGGGCTATGTTTTCGCCCTTTTTGATATGCAGGCTCAGATTGTTGAGAATTTCCTTTTCGCCCTTGACATAGCTGAACGAAACATCACGAAGCTCAATATCGCCCTGAACATCTTCAATATCGCAGGCGTTTTCGGAGTCGGTAATTTCAGGCTCAACATCCATTATTTCCGTGAAACGCTCAACGCCGGTAATTCCACGGCTGAACTGTTCGCTGAAATCAACGATTGAACGGATTGACGAAAGCAGGGTTGAAACAAGCAGCAGGCTCGCGGCAAAATCGCCGGGAGTGGTAACTCCGATTTTCATAAAGACAGCGCCGAGGCCGACAACGGCGATATACATAAGCCCGTCAATGAGCTGAACGGTTGCGTGAAACTGCGACATATATTTGTAGCTCTTCTTTTTGATATCAACATATTCGTTGCATCCACGGAGCATTTTTTCTCTTTCAACATCTTCGTTGGTGAACGAACGCACAACCCGAACGCCGAGCAGGCTGTCCTCAAGCCTTGCGTTGATTTCGCCGACCTGGTGGCGGCTTTGGCGGAAGGTGTCTTTCATTTTCTTCCTTGAACGCTTGGTCAGAATTATCATAAACGGAAGCATTATAAAAATCGCCAGCGCAAAGCGGATATCCATTGAAGCGAAAATGAAAAAGCTTGCAATGAATTTAACAACGGTTGTGAAAACCATTTCGGGGAAGTGATGCGCCCATTCGGCAACATCGAAAAGATCCGAGGTCATGCGGCTCATGAGCTGACCGACCTTGGTGTTGTCAAAAAACGAAAACGAAAGGGTCTGAAGATGTTCAAACATATCCTCTCTCATCTTGTTTTCAATTTTTATGCCCATTGAATGCCCGAAGTAGGATTGCAGATAGCTTGCGAAAGCCGAAACCGCTCTGAGGGCAACATAAAACACGCAGATAAGACCGATTCTTTTCAGCGTCAGCGAAGCGATATCCTCAATGCCTGCGTTGGTAATCTCACGCACGATGAGCGGCAGGATTATTTCGCAAGCGGCGGTGACTGCCGTGCAGCAGAGCACGAGCGCAAGGGTCGGCAAATGCTTTTTCAGATAAGGGAAAACCCGCTTGAGGAGCGAAAAATTCTTTTTCGCCTTGTCATTCAACGATTTCTCAGACTCTTTCGGCGGAGTTGCGCCGTTGACATTCATTTTATCATCTCACTTTCCCATATAATAACATATACATTATATATTATCTAACAAAACTTGCGATTTGTAAAGTAAAATTTTGAAGAA
>JAEDKI010000168.1 GCA_016295895.1 Clostridiaceae bacterium
TAACGCATTGCGGTTGGACGATGTGGGCATCGTCCACTACAAAATGAAAAACAATTCGTAGCCTTGCGGCTGTCCGAAAAACATATAAAACTGTTTATAAAAAAGTCACTCCTGATGGTGAACATCAAAAGTGACTTTTTATTAATATTTCCGTAAAAGCTTATCCGTTAACCTGAGCGGCGATTTCGGCAAAGCCTTTCATTATCGTTGAAGCTGTTTCGTCTCCGAGAGAAATAAGCTCCTGATAATGGTCATCAAGGATAGCCATTGAATAGTCGTTGTCGGGAACAACATAGCCGATTGCGTCATTTGCAAGACCGAATGCGATTGCATCCTCGCCGAACAGTTCACGGATTGTCTTGTATCCGAAATCCTTGCCCGAATATGAACCCTCTGCCGTCAGCGAACCGCCGCCTGCAACAAGATCCTGAACGATTTCGCCGGGCATAAGAGCAATCTTAACGCCGCCGAATTCAACATATCCGATTTCGGTGAATATGTAATATCTGTGATTCTCTTTGTAAACATCATAGTTTGCAAGGTCAAGCTTGCCGACAAGCTGAATGAGAGGATTTGTAACCTTGATTTTAACCTCTTTGAATAATGTGTTGAGAACGGGTTCAAGCTCTTTCTCCTCTGCGGGCTCCCATGTTTCATCAAACCAAAGAGTATATCCGTCGCCTGCAAGAGCCATTTCGGCGTTGATTTTATCCCAATCGGCATTTGCGTTTATTACTTCATATGTGTTGGTGAGATTGAGAGCAATCTGACCCATTTCTCTGCCGTAACGCTCGGACTGCTGATAGCGGCGCTCAAGAGGAACATTGTCGTTTGTCAGGCCTCTGCCTGCATAAATGCCTGCAATAGCTCCGTTAAAGAACATGAAGTTATAGCCTGCGTTTTCAATCGTGTCGCCCATGTAATAAACATAGTCACCCGAAAGCTGTCTGCCGTTGTCTTTTTCGTCAACTGCAAGTCCCGCAATGTCGGGGTGAGCGGCGATGTTAACAATCATGGTGGGCTTGACGGTTTCGCTGACCTCAAAGGGAGTGAAAACAAAGCGTGTCATGTCGTTGAGAACCGATGTTGAAGACTTTCTGTTTTTGTTGTTGAAATATTCTTCATCGAGAGACTTAACGGCATAGGTCATCGTGCCCTTTTTCATGTCCTTGATTGCTTCTGACATTGTGTTTGCAACTGCGTTGCGAAGGAACTCCATATATTCGGTGTCAACGCCTTTTTCAAGGTTGCCCGTGCGAAGATAAGCGTTAACAAGGTTTTTGCCGAGCTTTGAGAGAAGATTTGTCCAGAGACCCTGGGTGTCGATGCAACTGTGGCAATGAGTTGAAGTAACGGTGATGCTGCTGATTTCAACGCCTGTGTCAAGCTTTGAAAGATAGGAGCGGATAGCTCTGATATCGCCGTTTGAAACGCCGATGCTGTCAATGTTTGCAAAAACGGAAACGCCTCTGCCCGAGCCGTCGGAAACGGCAATAACTCTGACCTGCATGTCATCGATAACTTCCTCAACCTTGTTGCTCATGCCGTTCTGCATTGAGATGAAGCCGCCGAGGAAATAATCCTTTGTCTGCCAATCGTCGGGAACAAGAGATGTTTTGGCGTATCCAAGCTCCCAGACTGCATCGTCTGCGGGCTCGTCAAGCATGGAACCCGTTCCCTTGTAGAATTGGCTTGTGTCTCTGTCTGAAATGCTGCCCATTCCTTTTTTGTCGGGAACAAGGAAGTTGATTCCCGCAAGAAGGTGAGAAACAATGCCGTCAACAACGGCAACGCCTGCGTGAGTGAGAGCGGCTTTAACATCAACAGCCGCCGCACTGCCCATAGCAGAGAAGCCGCCGAAGATAAGGGAAAAAGCCAGAATTACGCTGACAATTTTAACGCTTAACTTTTTCATGTTTTTTTCTCCTTGAAGTGAAAATTAAAGGTTTTATAATATATTAACACTTTTTAACCATTGTGTAAAGCTTTTTTTAATCATTTTTTACATTGTCATTATAAAACCTTAAATTCGGTCTTGTGGAATCCGATAAAAGCTGTTATAATATTTGCAATTTCATTTGCTTCGGAATGAAAAATAATCAATAACGGGTTTTCGTAACATGAACATATTTGTTTGCCCTGTCTGCCGCAGAGAGCTTGAAGACTGCGGAAGCCTTTACAGATGCGGCGGCGGTCATTGCTTTGACAAATCAAAATTCGGATATGTTAATCTTCTTCAGTCGCAAAAATCCTCATCGAAACGCCACGGAGATGACAGACTCATGGTCAGAGCAAGGCGTGATTTTCTTGATTCGGGAGGATATTCATTCCTGCTTGATGCGCTTTGCGAAATAAGCATGAGGCTTATCGGCGGAGGTGCGGTGCTTGACGCGGGTTGCGGTGAGTGTTACTATTCGTCGGGAATAAAGAAAAGACTGCTTGAATCGGGAATTAACGCCGAATTTTTCGGGGTCGATATTTCAAAAGACGCTCTTGAATTCGCTTCAAAGCGGAAAAGCGGCATAAAAACCGCCGTTGCGAGCCTTTTTGACCTGCCTGTTGCCGATGAAAGCTGTCATGCGGTTCTTAATGTGTTTTCTCCGCAGGCAGATTCCGAATTCAGGCGTGTGCTGAAGAAAAACGGCATCTTAATTCGGGTAATTCCGCTTGAAAAGCATCTTTTTGAGTTGAAATCGGTTATTTATGATAAACCTTATGAAAACGAAGTGCCAAGTTCCGAAGCTGAGGGCTTTTCGCTGATTGAAGAAACGCATCTGCGCCGAAAACTGATTCTTGATTCAAGCGAAGAAACCGAAAATCTTTTCAAAATGACACCTTATTATTATAAAACCGGCAGAGAGGATCAGTTGAAAATCAGCGGGCTTGAACGCCTTGAAACCCGAGCCGAGTTCGGAATAAGAGTATACCGGAAGGAAGGCTGATTATGAACAAAAAAATCGCTTTAACACCTCCGATGGGCTGGAATTCGTGGGATTGCTACGGAATGTCCGTCAACGAAGAACAGCTTATTGCCGCCGCAGACTACATGGCGGCAAATCTTAAGGAATTCGGATGGGAATACATCGTCTGCGATATCCGCTGGTCTGAGCCTGATCCGAATACATTCGATTATAAAAAATTCACTCCGCTCTGTATGGATGAGTATTCCCGCCTGATTCCCGATGAGGGGAGATTCCCGTCCTCCGCAGGCGGCAAGGGCTTCAAGCCCATTGCGGATTATGTTCATTCTCTCGGATTAAAGTTTGGTATCCACATTATGCGTGGCATTCCGAGGCAGGCTGTTCACTCGGGCGCAAAGATAAAGTGCGAGGGTGTGACGGCAAGAGATATCGCTCAGACATATTCAATCTGTTCGTGGAATACCGATATGTACGGCGTTGACGCAGGAGCAAGGGGAGCTCAAGAATATTGCGATTCGCTTTTTGAGCTTTACGCTTCATGGGGCGTTGATTTCGTTAAATGCGACGATATTGCCAACACGGAGTTCAGACCCGACCGCCCCTATTCCGCAAGGGCAGAGATAGAAATGATTCACAGGGCGATTGAAAAATGCGGCAGAGATATGGTTCTCAGTCTGTCTCCCGGCCCTGCAATTGTTGCGGAGCATGAGCATCTTGCGGCAAACGCCGAAATGTGGCGCATGACGGGTGATTTCTGGGATGATTGGGATAAGCTCCATGCAATGTTTGACCGCTGTCTTGCGTGGCAGGATTATGTTCAGCCCGGCGCATGGCCCGATTGCGACATGCTTCCGTTCGGTCATCTTGCCGTGGGGAGCAACTGCCCGTGGAACAAGGACAGATTTACGGGATTCACCCGTGACGAGCAGATAACCGTAATGACGCTTTGGTCAATCTTCCGTTCGCCCCTGATGTTCGGCGGCGAAATGAGGGATAACGATGATTTCACACTCTCTCTGCTGACTAATTCCGAGGTTAT
>JAEDKI010000169.1 GCA_016295895.1 Clostridiaceae bacterium
GTTGCAACCTTTGAGCCGAGCGAGGGATTGGCAATAAATGAAAAATCTTTTTCAAAAACCGTCGGCAAGATTGCGGGCAAAGGCTCGGCAAAAATAACAGTTAATCTCAAAGCTCTGCCATCCGCCGCATCCGCATCGCAGACCCTTTCGGTTAACCTTAAATATAATTATGCGGCTCTGACCGCAACGGCTCAGGGCACGGCGGATGAAAAGCTGAACATTCCGCTTGCAATCAGCGGTGAAGCGGGTCAAAGCGGAAATGCCGCAACTCCTAACATAATAGTCAGCAATTACAGCTACGGCGGAAGCCCGATTGCGGCGGGAGATACTTTTTCGCTCTCCGTAACATTCAAGAATACGAGCGCAAAGCTGCCGGTTGATAATATTGTTATGTCGCTTGAAACGGGTGAAAACCTTTCAATAACATCATCTTCAAACACATTCTATTTCAACTCTCTGCCCGCAGGAGGAAGCAAAACTCAGACGGTTGAAATGCAGGTTCCCGCAAATGCGGCTGTTACGGGCGCAAAAGCGGATATTTCTTTCAAGTATGAGTATGTGCTGAACGGCGAAAGAGCTTCTTCATCGGCATCCGAAAGTTTGTCAATTCCCGTTTATCTGCCTGACAGATTTTCAGTCACCGAGCCTGAAGCGGTCTTTTCAACCGTCGGAGAAGAAACCGATATCTCTCTGCCCTATGTCAACAGAGGCAAGGGAGAAATAAGCAATGTTGAAGCTGTTATTGAGTTTGACTCACCCGATTCGGCAACCTGCGAAATGCCCAAGCAGAATCTCGGCAACTTTGAAGCGGGCAAAAGCGGAACGATTGATTTCTTCTTCACCCCCAACATGGCGGGCGAAATGAGCGTCAAGCTCATAATCAACTATGAGGACGAAATGACTCAGCCGAAATCAATCGAAATCCCGTTGACCTTTACGGTTGAGGATATGATAATGCCGAGTGACGAGCCCGAGTATCCCGGCGAATACGAAGAACCCGAGGAGAGCGGCAACGCCAAAAAGATTGTTCTTATCTGCGCTGTTGCCGCCGTGCTTGCCGCTGTTATCGTAACGGTTATAATCATAGTGCTCAAGAAAAAGAAAAAAGCAAAAGTTGAAATACCCGACTCCTTTGATTGGGAAGACGCTAATCAAACAAATCAGAGGTAAAGGTTAATGAAAATAAAAGATATAATCAGAATGTGCCGTGAAAACCTCAAACGGCGCAAGGGCAGAACCTTTCTGTCTGTTTTGGGCGTTGTGGTTGGCTGCTGTTCAATCATAACCATGCTGTCAATCGGAGTCGGAGTCTCGTCTCAGCAGCAGGTCTGGATCAACAGCATGGGCGATCTGACATCAATTGATGTCTGGCCGAATTATTCCATGGGTGACAGCTCAACTCAGATCACCGATGAAACGGTTAATCAGATAAAGGCAATTCCCAATGTTAAAATGGCGGTTTCATCTCTTTCGCTTGGCAGCGCAGGCTTTGTTGATTTCGGAGTTTATGCGGGCAAAAACGACCGTTATAAATCGCAGTATCCCGAGGTTTCGGGAATTGACAGCGAAATGATACCCGAAATCGGTTATGAGCTTCTTGAGGGCGAAATGCCGACTAAAAAAGGCACCGTGCTTATCGGAGAATATTCAGATTACTCCTTAGCGGACACAAAACGCCCCGAGGGCAGGAATCAGATAGACTTTTATAACTATTTGGAATATGACAACAAGGGCAATGAAACGCTTTCTCCCGACGCTCCCGAGCCTTACACCAAAATGGTCGGCGATGAGATAAAGCTGAGCATCTATGACGAGGACGGAAAGACCGCCTATACTCAGACCTTCAAGGTCGTCGGCAGGGTTAAAACAAATTACAACCTGAGCGGCCCGACAAACAGCGGCTTCATTTTCCGAAAAGAGGATTTGAAGGTTCTCATCACCGAAGCTCAGAAAGCGCTGAACATGAAGAAAAAGGACTTTGTTTATGACAGCCTGAAAGTTTGGGCAACCGATGTTTCTAAGGTTACGGATGTTGAAACCGAAATAAAAAGTCTCGGCTTTGAAACAAGCAGTATGGCAAGCATGAGAGACGAGGTCAAAAAGCAAATGGCAACCATTCAGCTCGCTCTCGGCGGCATCGGAGCGGTCAGCCTTTTCGTTGCGGCAATCGGCATAATGAACACAATGATAATGTCGGTTTCGGAGAGGACAAAAGAAATAGGAATCATGAAAGCCCTCGGCTGTTTCGTGAGCGATATCCGAAAGCTGTTTCTGCTTGAAGCCTCATATATCGGCTTGCTCGGCGGAGTTGTCGGCTCTGCGCTGAGCGGACTGATATCATTGATAATCAACATCGTTTATGTTACATTCAGCGGAGTTGACACCGAGGGGAGCATGTTCGTTTATCTGCTCACCTCGCCTAACAGAATTTCAATCATGCCTGTCTGGCTTTTCCTTTTCGGAGTGCTGTTTTCAATGCTTGTCGGTCTTGCGGCGGGAACCTATCCTGCGCTTAAAGCGGTTAAGATTTCTCCGCTTGAAGCAATGAAAAACGAATAAAACAAAAATGGCTTGTATCGGAAAAATTCAACCGATACAAGCCATTATATGTTATGTCTGAATATTTCGGATCTGACAGCCCTTATTATACATCTTTAAATTCAATAACCTTGTTTGTTCTGCCCGATTCAAAAATCGCTTCAACAAGGCGCATGAGTCTGCGCTGTTGGTCATGGGTAACAATTATGTTTTCTTTGCCGTTAAGATAAGCAAAAACATTCTTATAGTATTCGCCCCAATCCGCTTTCTGAACGGGCAGGGGATAGGTCTGAATCGTGTCGTCGGTTCTCGGAGCCATGGTTTTGGTTATGCCTGCGCCCGCAACGATGGGAACAGCGTCTCTGTTTTCCCAATCGGAAACCATAACGATTTTGCCGTTGCAGTCCCAATCATTGACAACCGCCGAACCGTTTTCGCCGAGCATATACCAAAGCGGAAGCTCGATGAAATTGCTCGTTGTGACCTCAACATAGAATGAAAGACCGTCGTCAAAAATGAGAGTTGTGCGGAAGCCGTCATCGCATTTTTCGTTTGTGACATTTGTAAGCTCCGCATAGACCGAAACGAGCTTGCGGGGCATGGTCATCATCAAAGCCTGGTCGAGCAGATGGATTCCCCAGTCAAGAACCATTCCGCCGCCGTGCTCGGGCTGATTGCGCCAGTCGCCGGGGATTCCTCTTGAGCCCTGAACTCTTGACTCAATGCGGAAAACCTTGCCGAGAGTGCCCTCATCGAGCAGTTTTTTAATCGTCAGATAGTCCTCATCCCAGCGTCTGTTCTGATGAACGGTGAAAAGCTTGCCGCATTCGTTGGCGCAGGCTATCATTTCTTCAAGCTCGCCGCTGTTCATGGCAACGGGCTTTTCGCTGATTGCGTTTTTGCCCGAACGCAGAGCGTCAATGACTATTTCCTTGTGGAAATCATTGGGGGTTGCGACGGTAACGAGATCGATGCGTTCATCATCGAGCAGCTCACGGCGGGAAGCAAAGGAATGAATGCCCTTTTCCTCGGCAATTTTGCCCCTCTCCGGGTTTATGTCATAAATACCGACAAGCTCGGCGTATTCGCCCATTTCTTTTCGGATTTTATCTGCGTGCCAGCCGCCCATGCCGCCGTAACCGATAACGGCACAGCCTATTTTGTTGTTAACCATAGTAAATACTTCCTTAATTGCAAAATGTAAAAAAATTATAAATCGTTGCCCTTAAACAATCTGCCGCTGTAATGCTTCAAATGATTATATTTGATATATTTACGGGCTTCATACAGCATTTGATCGTTTCGTATTATTTCGTCATAAAACGATGATTGCCAAAGCTTGTTTTTTTCACTTTCGGGAACAATTTTGTTGTATTCTCGGGTAGAAACAGACTTAAAACCACGCACTATGTCCT
>JAEDKI010000170.1 GCA_016295895.1 Clostridiaceae bacterium
ATCTCGCAAAGAACGGGGTCGGGTGCATCATCACGGGATATGCGGCGGTCAGCAGAAACGGCGTTTCGCCCTATCCGAGAATGCTGAAGATATATGAAGATGGCGTAATTGACGGATACAAGGCTCTGACCGATGCCGTTCACCGCCACGGAACGCCAATCGTGCTTCAGATTGCCCATTGCGGCAGACAAACTTCATCAAAGGTTATCGGAGCGCAAAAGACTGCGCCGTCGAATGTTTTTCACGCATTTTATCCCGACAAAGCAAAAGAGCTTACCGACAGTGAAATATACGGCATAATCGACGATTTTGTTGCCGCATCCGTCAGAGCCGAAAAGGCGGGATTTGACGCAGTTCAGCTTCACGGAGGTCACGGCTATCTGCTCCACGATTTTCTTTCGCCCTACGGCAACAGAAGAAAAGACGGGTGGGGCGGAAGCCTTGAAAACCGTTGCAAAGCGGTTGAGCTTATTATAAAAGGCATTAAAACCGCAACAAAGCTCCCCGTATGGATAAAAATCAGCGCTGAGGATAACAGAAAAGGCGGAATGAATATTCAGTCCTCGGTTGAAATCTGCAAAAGGCTTGAAGCGGCGGGATGCGACGCAATCGAGGTATCCTGCGGCACGGTTCAGGACGGAATGAACACAATGCGAAGCGAGCATTTGCCGATGGAAGCGGTTTTCAGATACAGAGAGCCGTGCGCATCATTCCCGAAGCTCCTGAATAAAATCGCATTGCCTGCCGCAAATCTCATAAATCCGTTAATAAAACAGCCTGAACCGCTTGAAAATTTCAATGTTGAAAACGCCGCAATTATCAAGAAAAATGTTTCTGTTCCCGTTATCGTTGTCGGCGGAATACACAAGGTCTGTGATATGCAAAAGATTCTGTCCGACGGTAAGGCGGATTTTGTTTCAATGTGCAGGCCGTTTATCTGCGAGCCCGACCTTGCGGCGAAGCTGAAAAACGGTCAGCCCGAAGCTAAGTGCATTATGTGCAATTACTGCGGATTGGTAATTGAGAAAGAGCCGGTAAGGTGTTTATACGGAAAAGTGAAGATATAATTAACGGGAAAGGAGTCCACCATGAGATTGCTTGCTATAGATATGGACGGCACCTGTGTTTACGGCCGTGGCCATGTTTCGGACAAAACAATTCAGGCCTTGCGGAAAGCCGCAAAAGCGGGAATTGAAATAGTGCCGACAACGGGAAGAACCGTTACCTGCATGCCCGAAAAAATTAAAAGAGAACCGTACATCCGCTATGCCGTCACCTCAAACGGAGCTTCCGTTCTGGATTTGAAAACAAAAGAAAAGATTTATGAGGCAGCCGTTCCGTTTGATATCGGGAATTCACTTATAAATGAATTTGCCGGGCAGAAATTCGGAATTTCAGCTCATATACATGATGAATATATCGTTCAGGGAAAAGCATTGAAGGCAATGGGTAGCATGATTTACGGTAAAGACTCAAAAAATTCGATAACGGTAACAAGCCTATCGGATTATCTGAAAGAGGAAAAGCCTGATTTTGAAGAATTGCAGTTTTATTTTTCTCCGTTTGCAGGAAAAGAAAAGGCAAGAAGCATTCTCTCAAAATATGCCGATGCCGATATTGATTCGGCGTTCGGAAATGTCTATGTTGAAGTGTTTTCCGAGTCTGCAACAAAAGGAAAGGGACTATCTTCACTTGCAGCTTTTCTGAAAGTTGCCCCTTCCGATATTGCCTGCATCGGTGACGGAGAAAACGATCTTTCCATGTTCAGAACTGCCGGAATGAAATTTGCAATGGGAAATGCAGTTGAAGAATTAAAATCCCATGCCGACTATATTCTGCCGTCAAACAGAGAAGACGGAGTTGCTCATGCGATTGAAAAATATTTGCTTTAATTCAACGAAAAGCTTCTGAAAGAATACGGAGGATAACAGCCAATGATAAACAAATATTTGTGCTTGATACTTGCGTTTATACAGACCTTTCTTTTTTCTGCATACGAACACAGCGATACCCAAACGATCGGAGTGAATAAATATATGGCTTATCAAACCTTTGAGGGCTTCGGCACAAGCTCCTGCTGGTGGGCGCAGAATATCGCAAGCGATGAGCAGGCAGATGAAATTGCAAGGCTGCTTTATGATGATGAAACGGGGCTTGGGCTTGATATTTTCCGCTACAATATCGGCGGCGGCGAAAAGGATAATCCAAACAGCAGGATAGGCGACCCGTCAAGACGAACGGAAAGCTTTTATGTTTTCAATGAACAAACGGGCGAATATGAATATGATTTTACACGGGATGCAAACGCTCGCAGGATGCTTGACGCTGCGGTTAAATACGGGGCAAAGGAGATAATTCTTTTTTGCAACAGTCCGCATTTTTCAATGACCTCAAGCGGTCACGCCTCGGGCGGGCTTGAGAAATATCAATCGAATTTGCCAAAAGAAAACTACGGAGCATTTGTCGATTATGTGCTGACAATTGCCGATTGGTTTGTCGCACAAGGCTATCCCGTTTCGGCAATTTCGCCGATAAACGAGCCTCAATGGTCATGGGGCGGCGATTGGGTCAACCAGGAGGGCTGTCATTACACGCCCGATGAAACCGTTGAAGTGCTTGAGCTTTTTGCGACCGAAATGCAAAAGCGAGGTTCACCGTATAAGCTCAGCGGCCCTGAAAGCGGTCAGCTTTCGCCCGAATATTATGAATATATTGATAAATTCTTTGAAAGCGATATTCTGAACGCCTTTTGCGACACTTACAGCGGCCACAGCTATTGGCTTGACAATAATTATCAGGTCAAGTCCGAAACAGGCAAAAAATTTGCTGAGCAGTATCCCGACAAAAAGCTTGAAATGAGCGAATGGTGCGAGCTTCCTCTTAAAATCGACTCAACGACCGTTGAAAGCGGCATTTATATGGCGAATGTTATAATTCAGGATTTGAATTTGTTCAATGCGGTTTCGTGGCAGAGCTGGACTGCGGTTAACGGCGACGGCTTGCTGGATTTCAGAGACGGCGGGCTTATTACTTATCAAAGATATTACGCCTTTAAGCATTTTTCAAGCTTCATTAAGCCGGGAATGAAAAGAGTTGAAGCACTCGACAGCTTTAATGAAAACAGCCGTATTGCTTCAACCGCTTTTACCGACGGCAGAAAAACCGTGATTGTGCTTGTCAACAACGGAGAAGAAAGCGAAATAAGGCTTTCGGGCGTTTACTGCAAAGCCGAAATCTATCGGACAGATTCGGAAAGAGGCTGTGAAAACATATACAGCGGCAGATTTTTGAGAAAAACAACGCTCCCCGAAAAAAGCATCACAACTTTCGTGCTGACATAATATTATCCTTGTGACAAGCGCAAAACAGCCTTCCCGGTTACGGAAAAACCGTTTACGGGAAGGCTCTTTTAATTATTATCTCATTCTTTTTTCATCAGATCGGCAATTGTTACGCCGTCAAAATAATCATTTATCAATTTCTGAAGATTGCTCCAAACGGGCAAGGTTCTGCATTCCGCAGACCTTGAGCATGGCTCTGCTCCGCATTCAAGGCATGCAACGGTCGCAAAGTCACCCTCGGTCAGACGCAAGATTTCGCCGATCTTGTATTCCTCGGGCTTTCGGCAAAGCCGATAACCGCCGTTTTTGCCCTGAACGCCCTCAACAAGATGATTCTTGGTCAGCGTCGGCAGAATTCGCTCAAGATATTTCAGCGATATTCCCTGCCGCTCGGCAATGGTTTTCATCGGAATGAAACCGCCGCCACTGTTTTCCGCAAGATCTATGATCACCCTGAGAGCATATCTTCCTCTTGTTGATACTATCACCGTTTATGCCCCCTGTTTTTATTTAACGCCCCGTTTTTACGAGAAATAATCCCCTGCTCTGTTCAGACTATCGTGCCGCCGCCGAGAACAACATCTCCGTCATAAAGCACTGCCGCCTGACC
>JAEDKI010000171.1 GCA_016295895.1 Clostridiaceae bacterium
GTAGTTCTGCCTCAAAAATCAATCAGAGGGTTGGCTCTTAAGCCAACCCTCTTTCTTTTTAGCCGGTTTTTCCGACTCGGAGTATCTTGATACGCCGTCGTCGGAAGAAAACGGCTTCTTCATCTTATTGCGACAGCCTATTTCAATTATCTCAGTAACAAAACCGCCGTTCAGATAATATATTATAGTAGTCGGCTCAATTGCATGAATTGAGCCGAAAAGCGACGGAACAAAAAAGCGGTCAGGCGGCACTTGCACAAGCAGAAGAAACGGAGGTTTTGCTATGGATAAAAGAGAAATGGAAAAACTAATGGATAAATATAAGGCTGAAATGCTTGAATTCAGCCGAAGGAACAACACAAGGGGATATCCGATTGCAAGCACGGAAGCGGAAAACCGTGACGAAAGAGAAGAAGCAATGAACGAAGCGCTTGAAAAGGAGATACCCTTTGAGCGTGACCGCAGTAACCCCCTGCCCGAGCCGACTTCAATGCCGGCAGTTGCAGATCGGGAAAGCCCAATGACGCCGCAGCCTGAGATGCCATCAAACGAAACAGAGTCTCAGACTCCGCAGGAAACAGCCGATGCGGCGCAAAATCTCAGACGGGCTTGTTCGGGAATCGGTCCGGATTCAACCTCGGAGCTTCGTGAGAGATGCCGTGACATAAATGATTTTCTTGCGGCAAACCCCGAAAGCGGTTCAATGAGGGTTGAGGCTTATTCGGGCGACAGAGCGTTCGGGATAGGCAGTGCGAGGGTCATGGTTTTCGTTGAGCTTCCGAGCGGAAATGTTGCGGTGTTTGACGGTTTGACGGATAATGACGGAAACACGGTAAGCATCAAGCTTCCTGCGCCGCCCGTAGAACTGTCTCAAACGCCTCAGACAGGCAATAATCCGAGACTGCCTTATGCAGTATACTCGGTTTATGTTGAGCACCCCGGATTTGTCAGAGCGGTTTATACAAATGTGCCCGTTTTTTCGGGAATCGAATCCATTCAGCCGGTAAGAATGCTTGCAAAGACCGAGGGAGTTAATGAGCCGGAGCCTATTATGGTCGATGAGAAAAACCGCAGTTCACTGCAGGAATAGGGAGTGATATTGTGCCTGTAACACCGGTTATTCCGAATTATATTACCGTTCATCTCGGTCCGCCGAATTCAAATGCTCCGAATGTGCGTGTTCCGTTCACGGATTACATCAAGAATGTTGCTTCAAGTGAAATTTATCCCTCGTGGCCTGAAAGTGCAATAAGAGCCAACATTCTCGCTCAGATTTCCTTTGCGCTGAACAGAGTATATACCGAATATTACCGCAGCAGGGGATATGATTTTGACATAACGAATTCAACGGCATATGATCAGGCGTATATTGACGGCAGAGATGTATTCTCCAATATTTCAAAAATAGTTGACGAGATATTCAATGACTATGTAACCAAAGGTAATCAGATTCAGCCCTATTTCACGGAATATTGCGACGGGCGTAATGTGACCTGCAAGGGTATGTCACAATGGGGAACGGTTAACCTTGCCAACAGAGGATTAACGCCTTATCAGATTCTTCAAAACTATTACGGCAACGATATCAATATTGTCAGAAATGCTCCGGTCAGGAATGTTACGGAATCCTATCCCGGCGTTCTGCTGAGAATCGGTTCTCCCGCAAGCGAGGAGATAAGAACCATTCAGCGTGAGCTTAACAGAATCAGGCAAAATTATCCGTCGATTCCGCCGATACCCGATGCAAACGGTTTTTATGATGCGGCAACGAAGGCAGCGGTTACACAGTTTCAGAAAATTTTCAATCTCACGCCCGACGGCATTGTCGGCAAAGCGACATGGTATAAAATCAAGCAGATTTACAATGCCGTCAAAAGGGTTTCGGAGCTTTATTCGGAGGGCATAACCATCAGCGAGGTTGAAAGAATATTCAGCGAAGTGCTCAAAAGGGGAAGCAGGGGCAACGATGTTAAAGCGATGCAGTATTTTCTGGCGTTCGTTGCATACTTTAATGACAGAATTCCCAACATTGCGGTTGACGGCATTTTCGGGCCTGCAACCGAGGAGGCAGTCAAAGCGTTCCAGCGTGAGTACGGGCTGACCGTTGACGGCATTGTCGGCAGAAACACTTGGAACAGACTCCTTGACGCATATTATGCAACGCTGGATTCGCTCCCCGATGAATACAGATCCTATTCCTCGTTCCTCTATCCGGGCTACACTTTGAGCACGGGAACGAGCGGGAACGCCGTCACTCAGCTTCAGACTTTTTTGAGGGTTATAGCTCAGAACAATAAAGCAGTTCCGATGGTGACTGTTGACGGAATATTCGGAAATCAAACAAAAAATGCCGTTATAGCCGTTCAGAAGCTTGCGGGAATTCCTCAGACGGGTTCCGTTGGTCCGCTGACATGGAATGCAATAGTCAACCTCTATAATGAATATCGATAAAAGAATATCAAATAATATAAGGCGACAGAGCAATCTGCCGCCTTTTTGCAATGAATAACGGGGGATGATGAAAACGGATATGAAATTTTCGGCTGATTACAGCGCAGTTACGGCAATGCTTGACAGCTCAATGCGGCTCAAGGACAGCTTTGATCTTGTCGGCAGAGAGGTCAGGATAAATTCTGTCAGGGCAAAGCTTTATTTTGTTGACGGCTTCTGCAAGGATGACCTTATGGAAAAGATTATGTCATATTTTATGAAAGCCGACGAAAAGACCGTGAGCGAATGCACGGGCACAAGAGATTTTGCCGACAGATTTATACCCTATGTTGAAACCGATGTTGTTTCAAGCGTTGATGAATTCATAAAATCCGTTCTTTCCGGTGCAGTCGGCATGATTGTTGAGGGCTTCTCGGAGGGAATCGTGATTGACGCAAGAACCTATCCCGTTCGCTCGGTTGACGAGCCTGAAAACGACAGGGTTCTGCGAGGGCCGCATGACGGCTTTGTTGAGACTCTTGTTTTCAACACAGCCCTTATCCGCCGAAGAATCAGAGACACCGCCCTGACAATGGAAATTCATTCGGTCGGCAAAAAGTCAAAAACCGATGTAGTTATTTGCTTTATGCAGGGAAAAGCGAAGACAAAGCATCTTGAAACCGTGCGAAAGAAGATAGCGGCAGTTGACGCAAATTCGCTGACTATGGGTCAGCAAAGTCTGATTGACTGTCTTGTTCCCCACCAATGGTTCAATCCGTTCCCTAAAATAAGATACACCGAGCGCCCTGATGCGGTTGCGGCAAGCATTCTTGAGGGCAGTATAGTCGTGTTGATTGACAATTCTCCTGCGGCGATGATTATTCCGACAGGGATTTTTGATTTTCTTCAAGACACCAATGATTATTACATGTCGCCCGTTATCGGCTCATACATGAGAATCATCCGAATGGCGATTTTCGCAATGACAATGCTGCTGACTCCGATTTGGTTTTTGCTTATTAAGAACCCGGAATACATTCCGCAATGGCTTGAATTTATCAAAATCGAAGAACCGAACACCGTGCCCGTTGCGGCTCAGCTTTTCATTGTTGAAATAGTAATTGACGCAATGCGGCTTGCATCAATCAACACTCCGAGCACGCTGAGCAACTCTTTCGGGGTCATCGGAGCGCTTGTGCTGGGAGAATTTGCGGTTTCGGCAGGCTGGTTTGTGCCCGAAGTGGTGCTGTATATGGCGTTTGTTGCAATGACAAACTTTACCCAGCCGAGCTTTGAACTCGGCTATGCATTCAAACTGATGCGCATGATGCTGATAGCTCTGATTGCGCTGTTTAACCTTTGGGGCTTCATAGCGGGAATTCTGATAATCATTATAGAAATATCCTCGGTCAGAACCGTAACGGGAAGCTGTTATCTTTATCCGCTGATTCCGTTCAACGGCTCCGCACTTTCAAGCCTGCTCCTGAGAAAACCGCTGAGCA
>JAEDKI010000172.1 GCA_016295895.1 Clostridiaceae bacterium
ATAGCCGAGGGAGAGGAGTGCGGCGCAGTCACGGGCGAGGGTTGCGGGGTCGCAGGAGACATAGACGATTCTGTCGGGCGACATTTCAGCCGCAGTTTTCAGCATTTCGGGGCTGCATCCCTTTCTCGGCGGGTCGAGGATGACAACATCGGGTCGGATTCCGTCATTTTTCAGCATTTCAGCCGCTTTTGCCGCATCGGAGCATATAAACCGTGCGTTGCTGATTCCGTTGATTTCCGCATTGATTTTTGCGTCCTCAATCGCCTGCGGAACTATCTCAACGCCGATGATTTCCTTTGCGTTTTTCGCCATTGAAAGCCCAATCGTGCCCGCTCCGCAATATAAATCAAGCACGGTCTCCTTGCCTGTCAGCTCCGCATATTCAGCCGCCTTGCCGTAGAGCCGTTCCGCCTGATTGCGGTTAACCTGATAGAACGAAAGCGGCGATATGCGGAATCTGAGCCCGCAAAGTATATCGGTTATATAATCGCTCCCCCAAAGGGTGCGGCAATTTTTGCCGAGAATAACATTGGTTTTATCCGTATTGGAATTAATAATAATGCTCCTGATTGCGCTCTCTTTTTCAGTCAGAGCGGCGGCAAGCTCCTGCTCGGCGGGCAGAGCTTTTCCGTTGATAACGGCGCAAACCATTATTTCTCCGCTCTTTGTTCCCTTGCGGATATAAATATGGCGGAGCAACCCCTTGTGAGCCGTTTCGTCATAAACCGTAACATTATATTTTTCGATATAATCGGCAAAAACGCCGAGAATCCCTGCAAATTCTTCGGGCTGTAAAAGGCAGTCGGGGCAATGGACAACCCGATGGCTGTGAGGAGAATAAAAACCGATTTTTATTTCTCCGTTTTCCCTTGAAACGGGATATTGAGCCTTATTGCGGTATCGGCAGTCACTTTCCGCTCCGATTATCGGCTCAAATTCGGGCGTAACTCCGCCGATTCTTTTGAAGCATTCGGCAACATGCGCCGCCTTTATCTGCTTTTCGGCTTCATATTTCATATGAGAAAAAACGCATCCGCCGCATCTGAGATAAACGGGGCATTGCGGGACGATTCTGTCGGGCGAAGGCTCAAGAACGCTCTCAACCTTTGCGAACGCATAGTTCTTTTTCACTTTCAGAATGTGCGCCGTTATCTCGTCGCCTATCGCCGTGGCAGGCACGAAAATCGCCATACCGTCATGCCTGCCGATTCCGCTTCCGTCAGCGGAGCAGGCGTCTATTTTCAGATTTATTCTGTCATTTTTCTTGATTTCCACGGAAACAGTCCCCCGATTGAATTATTGCATTATATTATAGCATAAAACTGCGGAATGAGCAAATATTATTAGAGGCATGGAATAATTTTCTTGATTTTCAAGAAATAATTTGATAATATATATCTGATTAGGAATATATCGGAGGGTTAAAATGAAAAAATATGCAGTCAGAGCGGCGGCAATCATGCTCGCCGTGATTATCGCATCTTCATCAGTTTTTGCGGCAAGTGCGGCGGCGCTTGAGGAGCTTACGGG
The DNA here is from genome assembly GCA_016295895.1 of Clostridiaceae bacterium. Taxonomy (GTDB): domain Bacteria; phylum Bacillota; class Clostridia; order Oscillospirales; family Acutalibacteraceae; genus CAG-177. Next base: position 1,531 of record JAEDKI010000172.1, read on the forward strand.
CGTTAAATCGCCGATTATCAGCGCAATTGAAGGCTTTTTCGCAAAGACGGACGGTCAGGAGGTTCAGACCGAGCAGGGCGGTGAAGCCGATGCTTCGCCTTATGCTCTTGTTGTTTCGAGCGAGAGCATGACCGTAACGGTCGGCAAAACGGTAAAGATGACCGCAACCGTTTCGGGGGTTGAAGAACAGCCTGCAATCAATTGGAAATCCACGGACACAAGCGTTGCGACAGTCACTGCAGACGGCGTTGTTAAGGGAATCAAGGCGGGCAAATCCGCTATTGTCGCAACTGCCTTTGTGAACGGCGAAACGCTCTCGGGCGAATTTGTGATTAATGTTATAACAAGAAGCAATTTGATTAAGGATTATCTCTCGAAGCATCAAGTTCTCAGTTATCAATACAGTTATGTTGACGACTATTATTACACCAACGACAAGGACTGCTGGCAGGATAATTTCGGATTCGGCAAATTCTACGATATCGTTGCTCCTTATATCCTCATGGAGTATGACTATGTCCGTGTTTTCTTCACCTATGACAATAAAGATTGGATGATTCAGCTTTGGAAGGGTCAGTACGGTCTGCTTTTCTACGGCGGAGAAATGGGCATTTACAATAAGCCCCACAGCGACAAAAAGGACACGCTTTTCACAATGTACGGCTGCCCCGACAAGAGCGATTGGCTCAAAATGGAAATGTCACTCTACCATGACAAGGGCGGAGGCAACTATGTTCGCCAATTCACAAGAGAATATGATGATTATTGGTGGTGCACGGGCTTCAAGGACGGTCACCTGAGACAGCAGGAGCCTGCAGACGAGCTGAGAATGATCGGCAGAATCACTCTGAATGACGCCGAAATGACCGAAATGTTCACTCAGGGACTCATCGCCTGCGGTTTTTCGGAGAGCGAAAGCCTGAGCGGGCTTGAGCTTGACCAATTCTATGTTGACGGCAACGATGTTCATATCAAATGGCAGAATATTTCCGAAGCAGAGAACACCATGCCCATCAAAATCGGCGTCGGAATGCTGGTTACCGCAAACATCATATCGTTCTTCCTCATGATTCTCGTATTTCTCGGAATGATGGGAATGGGTGCATTCCTGCTGTTCCTGTTCATCTGAATTTGAATTCATTGGGGCTGTTTGAACAATCGACAGCCCCGTGATTTTTTTGAAATCCGGAGGCTTCTCATGTCAACAAAATCCAACCTTAAAACCAATCCCGACGCCTGCCCGCTTGCCAAAAAATGCGGCGGATGTCAGCTTCAGAACATGACCTATGACCGCCAGCTTCGCTGGAAACAGGCAAGGAGCGAAATTCTGCTCAAAAAGTTCGGAAAAGTTGATAGAATAATCGGCATGGAGTCTCCCTATCACTATCGCAACAAGGTTCAGGCGGCGTTCGGCAGAACGAGGGGCGGAAAAATCATCTCGGGCGTTTATCAATCGGGCAGTCACAGGATTGTATCGGTTGATTCCTGCATGACCGAAGACGAAACCGCCGACAAAATCATCGTTGATATCCGTGAGATGCTGCCGAAATTCAAAATTTGGACTTATGACGAGGATAAGGGCACGGGATTTCTGCGCCATGTGCTTGTTAAAAGAGGCTTTTCAAGCGGCGAAGTCATGGTCGTAATTGTCGGAGCAAGCGGATATTTCCCGATGAAGAAAAAATTTACCGCCGCCCTGCTCGAAAAGCACCCCGAAATAACGACGGTGGTGCTGAACATAAATCCGAAAGACACAAATCTTGTGCTCGGTGAGCGTGAAGAAGTGCTCTATGGCGAGGGATATATTGAGGACACGCTCTGCGGCTGTGTTTTCAGAATTTCTCCGAAATCGTTTTATCAGATAAATCCCGTTCAGACCGAAAAGCTCTACGGCAAGGCAATGGAGCTTGCAGAGCTTCACGAAAACTCGACCGTGCTTGATGCTTATTGCGGAATCGGAACAATAGGACTTGTTGCCGCAAAAAAGGCGGGCAGAGTTATCGGAGTTGAGCTGAATCCCGATGCGGTAAGAGACGCAATTTCCAACGCAAAGCGCAACAAAGCCGATAATATCCGCTTTTTCTGCGCAGACGCAGGCGATTTTATGGAATCAGCCGCTCATGAGGGCGAAAAATTCGATGTTGTTTTCATGGACCCGCCCCGTTCGGGCAGCAGCAAAAAATTCATCGACTCCCTTGCAAAAGCCGCACCAAAAAAGATCGTTTATATTTCCTGCAACCCCGAAACCCTCGCAAGAGACCTTGAACTCATAACCCGAAAAGGCTATTCCGTTCAGAAAATCTGCCCCGTTGATATGTTCCCGCACACGAATCATATAGAATGTGTGGTATTGTTGACGATAGAGCATAAATAACAAATTTTCTCGTGTGTAA
>JAEDKI010000173.1 GCA_016295895.1 Clostridiaceae bacterium
TTATGCCTGCGGTCCTACCGTTTACAATTATATTCATATCGGAAACGCAAGACCCATCTGCGTTTTTGATGTTCTTAGAAGATATTTTGAATACCGTGGCTATAAGGTAACTTTTGTTCAGAACTTCACGGATATTGACGATAAGATCATCAAGCGTGCCAACGAAGAAAATTCAACCTTTACACAGGTTTCCGAAAAATATATCGAGGAATTCTGGAAGGATGCAAACGGTCTGAATTTCCGCCCCGCAACCGTTCATCCGAAAGCTACGGAAAACATTGATAAAATAATAGAAATCGTTCAGGGACTTATTGATAACGGTCATGCTTATGAAGTTGACGGCGATGTTTATTTCAGCCCCAAAACTTTTGATGAATACGGCAAGCTTTCGCATCAGCCGCTTGAGGAGCTTGAAGCCGGCGCAAGAATCATGGTCGGTGATATTAAAAAGGATCCGATGGATTTTGCGCTCTGGAAATCGGCAAAGCCCGGCGAGCCTTATTGGGATTCTCCGTGGGGCAAGGGCAGACCCGGCTGGCATATTGAATGCTCCGCCATGGTTTGCAGATACCTCGGAGAGAGCATCGACATTCATTGCGGCGGTCAGGATCTGATTTTTCCTCACCATGAAAATGAGATTGCTCAGAGCGAATGCTTTACAGGCAAGCCTTTTGCTAATTATTGGATGCACAACGGCTATATTAATGTAGATAATGTTAAAATGTCAAAATCCCTCGGCAATTTCTTTACCGTCAGAGATGTTGCGGAGAAATACGGTTATGAGCCGATCCGCTATCTGATGATTTCATCTTCTTACAGAAGCCCGATAAATTACAGCGTTGATATTATCGAGCAGTGCAAAGCGTCTCTTTCGAGGCTTTATAACTGCCGTGACAGCCTTGATTTTGAAATCAAAAATGCACGGAACGGCGAGCTTTCGGCTGATATAAAAGAACAGCTTGACAAGAGAACCGCTCAGTTTATCGAAGCGATGGATGATGACCTTAACACGGCGGACGGAATTGCGGCTGTGTTTGAGCTTGTCAGGGATATTAACACTCTTGTTATCGGCAAGGGCGGCTCAAAAGAAACTGCAGAATATGCGGCAAAAGTATTTGACGAGCTGACAGGCGTTCTCGGGCTTGTTTATAACAGAAATACAGAAACTCTTGATTCCGATATTGATGCAATGATAGAGGCAAGAACCAAGGCAAGAAAAGAAAAGAACTGGGCAGAAGCCGACCGAATCCGAGATGAACTCAAAGCCATGGGCGTTGTGCTTGAAGATACCGCACAGGGTGTTAAGTGGCACAGAGAGTAATAATAATAAAGCTCCCCGAAAGCAATTGCTGACGGGGAGCTGAGTTTTGTTCACTTCTTAAATTACCAAGTGCGGGAATTAAGCTCTTTAAACTGTGCAACGGTGGGAACATGTGAATTGAGTCCGCCGTCAACATTTACAATCTGACCTGTTACATATGCGCTCTCGTCTGAGGCAAGATATACGCACATATGACCGATATCCTCGGGGCAGCCGTAACGGTTAACCATAATATTGCTCAGGAAGATATCTTTAAGGACCTGAGGAACATGAGCGTCATTGTCGGGAGTAACGATAAGTCCGGGTCTGACGCAGTTGCAGCGGATATTTTTCTTGCCGTACTGAAGAGCGGTTGACTTTGTGAGCATATCAACGCCTGCCTTAGCGCAAGCGTAAGCTGTTGAGCTTAAATCGCCGGCGCAGGATGCCATTGAACCGATGTTGATGATTGAACCGCCGTTTTCATTTTTCTCAAGATAGGGGAGTACGCATTTTGTTGCATAGAATGTTCCCCTCATATCGCTCTGGAAAATCTTGTCCCACATTTCAATCGTAAGCTCGTCAACTCTGCCGTCTTTAAGAGCGACATTTGCGGCGTTGTTAACAAGAACATCAATTTTGCCGTATTTTTCTGCTGTATCGGCAAAAAGCTTTTCAATGCAGTCTGTGTCTGTGATATCCATGAAATGATAATAAGCTTCGCCGCCCTCAGCCTTAATAGCGTCAACGACAGCCTGACCCTTTTCTTCACGGCGACCGCAAACAACAACCTTTGCTCCTTCAGCCGCAAACAGCTTGGCAATGCCAACTCCGATTCCGCTTGTTGAGCCTGTTACAACTGCAACTTTGCCGTTTAATCTTTCCATAGTTAATACCTCCGAAGTTTTAATGATTTAATTAAAAGACAATTGATTATATCATAAGATAAGAATTTAATCAATATAATAATAAGTAAATATTTTATATAAATTCTTTTTTTCTTAAAAATACTCTTGCAATTTCAAATATGTTGTGGTATAATTCCATAGCAAATCACACGCAAAGCTATTTTTATTATAGTTGCGGAAATAAAATCCGTGTTAATATCAGGCTTTGCGGCGGTTCGTATCTGACAAGATAGATACAATATTAAACTTAGGAGGAAAAATCATGTCAGTAGTATCAATGAAGCAGTTGCTTGAAGCAGGTGTCCATTTCGGCCATCAGACAAGAAGATGGAACCCCAAAATGGCAGAGTACATCTTCACGGAGCGTAACGGCATCTATATCATCGACCTTCAGAAAACAGTTAAGAAGCTCGAAGAGGCCTATATGTTTGCTCGTCAGGTAGCAGCAGACGGCGGCGAAATTCTTTTCGTCGGCACAAAGAAGCAGGCTCAGGATTCCGTTAAGGAAGAAGCTGTTCGCTGCGGTATGCCTTATGTTAATGCCCGTTGGCTCGGCGGTATGCTCACCAACTTCAACACAATTCAGAAGAGAATCAAGAGACTTGCTCAGCTCAAGGCAATGGAGAGCGACGGCACATTTGACCTTCTTCCCAAAAAGGAAGTTACAAAGCTCAACCTTGAAATCGAAAAGCTTGAGAAGTTCATGGGCGGTATCACCGAGATGAAGAAGCAGCCCGCTGCTATGTTCATCGTTGACCCCCGCAAAGAAAGAATCGCAGTTCTTGAAGCTAAGAAGCTCGGAATCCCCATCATCGCTATCGTTGATACAAACTGCGATCCCGATGAAGTTGATTATGTTATCCCCGGCAATGACGATGCTATTCGTGCCGTTAAGCTTATTGCAGGCGCAATGGCAGATGCAGTAATCGAAGGCAGACAGGGCGAGCAGAATGCTCCCGAAGCAGCCGAAGAAGCAAAAGAGGAGGAATAATATAATGGCAGCATTTACAGCCAAAGATGTTCAGGCACTCAGAGAGAAAACCAATGTCGGCATGATGGATTGCAAAAAAGCACTTGTTGAAGCCGACGGCGATATGGATAAAGCTGTAGAAATTCTTCGTGAAAAAGGTCTTGCAACCGCAGCTAAGAAGGCAAGCAGAGTTGCCGCTGAAGGCGTTATCGGTCTTTTCTCAAACGGCGATGCATCAGCTCTTGTTGAGCTTAACTGTGAAACCGATTTCGTAGGCAAGAACCCCGAGTTCATTGCTCTCGCAAATCAGATTGCAAAGACAGTTGTTGAAAATAAACCCGCAGATCTTGATGCACTTCTTGCAACTACAATTTCCGACGGTTCGGTTTCCGTTGCAGATGCGATTCAGGAGCTCTTCCTTAAAATCCGTGAGAACCTCAAGCTCCGCCGTTTCGTTCTTGTTGAGGGAACAGCAGTTTCCTACATTCATGCAGGCGGCTCCGTTGGCGTTCTTGTAAGCTTTGAAACCAACGCAGCAGATAATTCTGAGTTCGTTGCAATGGGCAAAAATATTGCCATGCAGGTTGCAGCTATGAGCCCCGAATATTTAAGCAAAGACGATATTTCGGCTGATGAGCTTGCAAAGATGAAGTCCATCACAATCGACAGCTCATTGAATAAGCCCGAATCACTTCCCAAGCCCAT
>JAEDKI010000174.1 GCA_016295895.1 Clostridiaceae bacterium
ACCGTTTCGGCAAACAAAACAGCCGACGGAAAGCTTGAAATATGCGTCTGCGATTCGGGAAGCGGATTTGCAGAGGGCAAAAGATCTGAAATAAATGAAATGCTGGCAAACTATGCCAAACAAGCGCCAAAGCTTACGGGCAACAGCATCGGTATTCTGAATGTTCAAAAGCGTATCAAGCTGCTTTGCGGAAACGAATTCGGGCTGTCTTATACCGATAACGAAAGTGAAGGCGTTACGGCACATATTCTTCTGCCGTTTGAGGAGGAACTGTTTTGAAGAAGCTTAAAGTACTTTTGGTAGACGATGAGATAATCATTCGGCAAGGCTTCAGACAGCTTTTTGATTGGGAAGCTCACGACTGCGAGGTTGTCGGCGAAGCGGCTGACGGTATGGAGGCTCTTTCGCAGATTGATGCGCTGAATCCCGATATAGTTACAATGGATATCAACATTCCGATTATGAACGGGCTGAAAGTTATCCAGCTCAGCAGAATGAAGCACCCCGATACGGCTTTTATTATCGTGTCGGGCTATGACGATTTTGCATACTGCCGTGAAGCGCTAAGGCTTCAAATCACGGATTATATTCTGAAACCCGTTGATTACGAGGAATTCGGCGCTTGCATTGATAATCTGAAAATCGCCATGTTTCAGAAAAAGGCATCGTTGGAATCCGACGGTCAGGATGAGCGCATTATCAACAAAATAGTGCGTTTCGTTCAGTCGCATTTAGCCGAAGAAATCAGTCTGTCCGTTCTGGCGGAAGAATTTCATTTCAGCACACAGTATGTAAGCCAGCTTTTCAAAAATGAAATCGGCGTAAATTTTCTGACTTATCTGACCAACATAAGAATGGAAAAAGCAAAAAAACTTCTGCTTAACACAGATTTACCTATTGCCGAGATTTCGGAGCAGTCGGGATACGGCGACTACCGTGTATTTACAAAGGTTTTCAAAAAATCCGAGGGCGTGACTCCGTCTCAGTATCGGCATGATTTTCTTGACGGCTCAAAAGCAAATTGAAGCCCGAAAAATCCGAACATAATATTTTAATACAATAATATAATCCGTTCAAAAGCTGTCGGCAACATTGCAAAGCCGACAGCTTTTCTTTAATTCGGACACATTCAGCTATAAATTACACCTATAATTTACAATGAAAAGTATTTATAATAAGGTCAAACCAAAACACAAGAGGTTGATATTATGAAAATTCTGATAATTCACGGACAAAGCCATGAGGGAAGCACCTGCATGGCGGCAAGAGAGCTTGCCTGGAAAGTCGGCGGAGAAATCAAAGAATTCTTTCTGCCGAGGGATTTTAATAAACCCTGCATGGGCTGTTACACCTGTTTTAATACCGAGCTTTCCAAATGTCCTCACTTCAAAGAGCTTGAACCGATAGCTCAGGCGATTCTCGACGCCGATCTGCTGATATTTGAAAGCCCTGTTTATGTTTATCATGCCACGGGTCAGATGATGAGCCTGCTCGATCACTTCGGAACCTGGTGGATGGTTCACAGACCTATGCCGCAAATGAGCAAAAAGCAAGCGGTTGCGATAAGCACTGCGGCAGGCGGCGGAATGAAAAGCACGGTTAAGGATATGGCAGACAGCCTTGAAATGTGGGGCGTTAACAAGGTCTATAAGCTTGGTGTCGGCGTTCAGGCGGTAAAGCCCGACGAAATACCTGACAGAATATTGAAAAAAATCCACAAAAAGACCGACTCAATCGCCGAGCAAATAAAGAAAAACGAGGGAAAGCAGGGATGCAACGGCCGAGGCAAAAAATGGTTTTATCTTATGCGCCTCTCCCACAAGCATTTCCCGCCAATGGAGCCTGACTTCGGCTATTGGCAAAAACAGGGCTGGCACGAGAAAGGAAGGCCTTGGAAAAACGCATGATTTTTCAAGCCGTAATCTATAAAAATGACACAATCAGTTGAAAAAACCGCCTATAATCAAATGCGATAAAAATTTATAATAAACGCATAAGAGGAAAACTCTTAACAATAACAAAGCAAGGAGAATTCACATGAAAAAAGTAAGCAGTATTTTATGGGGCATAGTGCTTGTTGCGGCAGGCGTAATTCTGGCATTGAACGCATTCGGCGTTACAAGCATAAACATTTTCTTTGACGGATGGTGGACGCTTATCATTATCGTTCCGTGCGTTATCAGTCTTTTCACGAACAATGACAAGGGCGGAAGCCTAATCGGAATATGCGTCGGCGTGTTTTTACTGCTCTGCTGTCAGGATGTCTTGAGCTTTGATATGTTCTGGAAGCTTCTTATTCCTGCGGCGATAGTAATTATCGGAATCAGCATGATTATAAAGAGCGTCTGCGGTAACAAAGGAACTGAGGTTTATAAAATGCTCAAGAGCAACGGCACCGAAATAAAAAATGCAACGGCTACATTTTCAGGCACAAATGTCAATTTTGACGGCGAGGTTTTTGACGGCGCAGAATTAAATGCGATTTTCGGCGGAATCAAGTGCGACCTTCGTGGAGCTGTAATCGAAAAAGACTGTGTTATCAACGCATCGGCGATTTTCGGAGGAATTGATATTTTTGTTCCCGACAATCTGAATGTCAAAATCAATTCAACCTCGATTTTCGGCGGAGTATCGGACAAAAAGCATAATAACAATCAGGCAAACACGCCCACACTCTATATTAACGCTACATGTATGTTCGGAGGAGTTGATGTAAAATGACAACAGCACAGAAAATTATCAAATATTTTGCAGTTGCCTTTGCAATTTTTCTTATAGTAAGCATTTTCAGCGGAATAATCGGCGCAATTTCGGGCTTGTCATTTGTGTTCGGCGGAGATGACGCCGCAGGAGAAATGAAAACCTATACAATTGACGGCGATATTAACAGACTTGACATTGATCTGGGCGGAGCACAGTTTGAAATCAAAACCGGAACCGCATTTTCGGTTGAAAGTAATCATAAGTATCTGAGCGTTGAAAGCAAAGACGGAACTCTGACTCTTAAAGAGGACAATGTTGTCGGCGGTTTCAATTATCAGGAGATTAAGGTTATCTTAACCGTTCCGTCAAACAAGATTTTTGACAAAGCGGATATTTCAGCAGGAGCAGGAACCGTTAAAATAGAAGAACTTTCGGCTGATAAGCTCTGTCTTGACCTCGGCACAGGCAAAACGGATATCGCTAAGATTTCTGCAATCTCATCTTCAAGAATCAACGGCGGTGCCGGTGAACTTAACATCAGCGACGGCGAGCTTGCAAATCTTGATTTCGATATGGGAGTCGGCAAGGTTGCCATTGTCAGCCGCCTGAGCGGAAACTGCGAAGCGGACTGCGGCGTCGGCGATCTCAGCTTAACGTTAATCGGAACTCAGGATGACTACAGAATTGACCTTGACAAAGGCGTTGGTGAAGCGGTTATCAGCGGCGAAAGAGCGTCAGACGGTGCTGTTTTCGGAAACGGAGCTAACTCGATTGATGCTGACGGCGGAGTCGGAAGAATTGAAATCAAGTTTATAGAAAGTGCATTTTAATAATCCGGGCGGTGAATAAACATGAAAAATGACAGGCATTTCACATCCCGTATGCTCATTTGCGCAGGAGCACTTATGACAGTCTCGGGTTTGCTGTTTGCGATATGTGTTAAATTGGTATACGGCGGAATCTTTTTAGCGGCGGCTTCATGTATGTTTTTTGCCGCAAGAAGTTTCAGAATTAAAGAAAATAATGATGATTCGGAGGAAAAGAAAGATGAATAAAAGACTTTACCGTTCAAAGAACAGCAGAATGCTCTGCGGCGTTTGCGGCGGCATTGCGGAATACTTTGACATTGACCCCACTCTTGTGAGACTCGGTTGGGCGCTGTTTTGCGCC
>JAEDKI010000175.1 GCA_016295895.1 Clostridiaceae bacterium
CTTAACGAAAGGATGTTCTGATTAATGTTCACCGAAAAACAAATTAAGCGTATGCTCTCAAAGCTTGAAAGATTTGAGAACACGCTTGAGCCGATGATTTTCACCAAGGTTGCCGAAACAGGCGCATCGGCTTATGAAACTGCCGAAAGGCTCCATGAAATTCCTGACGCTTCTCTGTTCAAGCCCGTTGAAAAGGGCTTCAATTGGGGCGGCGAGGGAGCTTATTGCTGGTTTAAGACGGAATTTACCGTTCCCGCAGAGCTTGACGGCAAAAATCTTTTCATCAGACCCAACACTCAGGGCTATGAATCGCTTCTTTGGGTCAACGGTATGCCGTTCGGCACTTTTGCAACCAAAATCGTGTTCACGGGTCACGGCAATCACTACTGCGACCTGCTGAAAATGAATGTTACGGCAGGCGAAAAAATCGAAATTGCAATCGAGGTTTATGCAGGTCACTCCTATAAAGGCTGTGCTCCGCTTGAGAATCTTCCCTTGCTCGATTATAACTATACTTTCGGCGGAATCGACATCTGCGTTAAGGATTATGAAATTCAGGAGTTCTATTTTGACTTAAAGGTGCTCAACGAGCTTACCGCAAGCCTTGATGAAAGCTCTTTCCGCAGGGGCGAGCTTATAAACGCTCTTTATGAGGTTCACAAGCGCCTGCTTTATTCATATGAAGATACCGATGATGAAAGCTTCCGTGAAGCTCTCAGAGCGGCTCAACCTTTCATCAAAGATGCTCTTGCGGTCAAGAACGGCCCCGAAGCTTCTTTTGCGGGTCTTATCGGTCATTCTCATATGGACACCGCATGGCTCTGGCATGTTCCCGAAACGGTCAAAAAATGCGCAAGAACATATTCGAATCAGATATCACTCATGGAGCAGTATCCCGAATATAAATTCGTTCAGAGCTCAGCGTGTCATTCCGACATGATTCTGAAAAATTATCCCTCACTTTTCGCAAAGATTCAGGAAAAGGTTGCCGAGGGCAGATATGAGCCAAACGGCGGCGTTTGGGTTGAATGCGACTGCAACATAACCTCGGGCGAATCAATGGTAAGGCAGTTCCTCTGGGGTCAGAGATTCACAAGAAAGCATTTTAACTTCACCTCCGACTGCTTCTGGCTGCCCGATACCTTCGGCTACAGCGCCGCAATCCCTCAGATTATGAAAGGCTGCTGTGTTGATTATTTCCTGACAACCAAAATAGATTGGAACGACACCAACTCTTTCCCATATGACACCTTCTATTGGCAGGGCATTGACGGAACAAAGGTGTTCACCCATTTCAATAAAACCCATTGCTGGCCGTCTCCCGAAGATCTTTGCAACACGGTTTACGGCGACAGAAAGTCCAAAGATTCAATCCGTGAAAGAACCGTCACCAATATGCGCCTTATTTCTTACGGTTACGGTGACGGCGGTGGAGGACCGCAGTTTGAAATGGTCGAATGCTCAAGGCGTCTCAAGGATCTCAACGGCTGCTGTAAGACAGAGCATACAACCGTTTCAGATTTTATGCACAAGCTTGAAGGCTCTGCAAAGAACCCCTCAACCTATGCGGGCGAGCTTTATCTTGAGCTTCACAGAGGCACGCTCACCAATCAGCATAACATTAAGCGCAACAACAGAAAAGCGGAGCTTGCGCTTCGTGACCTTGAATATTTTACCGTTAATAATGCCGTTAAGTCGGGCGTTGCGGCTACAGACGAAAAAACGCATCCGCTCTATGAAAAACTGCTTATAAATCAGTTCCACGATATTCTTCCCGGCACCTGCATTCCCGCCGCTCACGCTCAGTCGCTTGAAGAAACGGGCTATGTCATCAAAACCGCAAGAGAGCTTGTAAAAGAAGCTGTCAGCGGAATCGGAGAGACGGTTACCGTCACAAACACACTTTCATTTGACAGAAATGACCCGATTTTCATTGAGTGCGAAGAAGGCCTTGTTGCGGACTGCGAGTGCAAACAGCAGAGCTACAAGAACCTTGACGGCAAAAATGTTCTTATCATCAGCGGAATCACCGTTCCCGCATTCTCAACCGTTAAGCTCAGTCTTGTAAAGGGCGAAGCGGGCAAGGAGAGCGAGATAGTTCTTGACGGAAACAGGCTTTCAACCCCGTTTGCAGAAATTGAGTTTGACGGAAAGGGCTATATTTCATCTCTCGTTGATAAGCGTGCAAACAGACAGGTCAGGGGAGAGGGCTATCCTCTCAACACCTTCCTCGTTGCAGAGGATCTTCCTGCCGAATGGGATAACTGGGATGTTGACGCTGACCTTGAAAGCAAGTTTGAAGACAGATCCTCGCTTATCAGCCGTGAGGTTGTTTCTCATGGTGCGGCGGCTCTTGTTATCAGAAGCAAGTATCAGATTTCAAAGAAATCAACCGTCACTCAGGACGCATTCTATTTTGCCGACAGCGCCGAAATCCGCTTTGATACAATCATGGATTGGCAGGATAATCACCGCTTCCTCAAAACCGCATTCGATACCTCGGTTCAGAGCAACTTTGCACGCCATGAGATTCAGTACGGTAATGTTCTCAGACCGACAACACGCAACAATTCAATCGAAAAAGCAAAGTTTGAGGTTGTTAACCATAAGTATACCGACCTTTCCGAGACCCGTTTCGGAGCGGCAATGCTCAACGACGGCAAATACGGCATCGGCGTTGAGGGCGGCAAAATCCGTCTTTCACTCCACAAGGGCGGCACAAGACCCGATTTCAACGGCGACAGAGGACTTCACAGAACCGTTTATTCGTTCCTGCCTCATATGGGCGGCTTCTCCTCAAACGAGGTTATCAAGCCTGCATACGAGCTGAATGTTCCCGTTGTTGTCGGCAAGGGCGATTATGAATCTGTTGCGCTTGTTCTTCCCAAGGCTGATAATGTTATCGTTGAAACCATAAAGCCCTGTGAGGATAGCGAAAAGGCATTTATCGCAAGACTTTATGAGGCTGAGGGAAGCTTCACCAACTGCCCCGTTGAGTTCTTTGACGGAGCGAAAAAGGTTGAAATCACCAACATGCTCGAAGAAGTTCAGTCCGAGGTCAAGGATAATGAGCTTACATTCCGTCCGTTTGAAATCAAGACCGTTAAGGTCAGCTATTAAGCGGTGACATTATGAAAGTTTTTATTGAATCAACAGGCGATAACGGCGCAACGCTCACCTGTTATCTTCCTCAGATAACGGATGAAATCCCGACATCGAAAAAAAGACCCGCAATTCTCGTAATCCCCGGCGGAGCATATTATAATTGCTCCGACCGTGAGGGCGAGCCTGTTGCGCTGGCTTTTGCCGCAAAAGGCTATTCGGCATTCGTGCTGAAATATTCGGTGGGAGAGGGGAATGCCGATTTCCCGAGACCCCTCAATGAAGCCGAGGAAGCCCTTGAAATGATTTATACCAACGCAGAAAAATGGGGCGTTGATAAATCAAAAGTTGCGGCAATCGGCTTTTCTGCGGGCGGTCATCTTTGCGCTGCTCTGTCAACCATGGGCAGAGTCAAGCCTGCGGCAAGCATTCTCGGCTATCCCTGCATTCTTGAAAATGACAAGACAAACTGCAGGATTGCAACCGAAATGATTCCGCTTGACCGTGAGGTAACGGGCGAAACGCCGCCTACATTCCTTTTCGGCTGCTGTGAGGATTCATGCGTTCAGATTGTCAATTCTTTGGCATATATCAACGCTCTCAACAAAGCCGGCGTTCCGTTTGAGGTTCATATTTTCCAAAAGGGATATCACGGCTTTTCGCTTGCCGACAGCACGGTTTACAGCACTCAGGCTGAAATTGATTATACCGCACATCTCGC
>JAEDKI010000019.1 GCA_016295895.1 Clostridiaceae bacterium
TTCATCCGTGCAGTAAAAATCGCAGGGATAAATGTTGCCGTTGCTTTCTGCAACGAACTGGTGCGAACAATGCCCCGATATTCCGCATTGCTCCGCCTGCTGACCGAGGAACAGCCTGACCCAATTGTCAAATTGGCGAACGCTTATATACTGCCCTCTGACATAATCCTTGACATAGAGATTGAAAACTTTGATAAGAAAGTCGGCGTATTGGTCGGCGGTCATGTAAAGCTCGCTTTCCTCATTTGAGCCGAACGGGCGCAGGCAGGGGATAAACTGCAAATATCTGAACCCCTTTGAGCGGAAATAACGGTAGATTCTTTCGCCGTTTTCGGCGCAGTAGCCGGTTAAAACCGTCAGAATATTAAATTCCGCCCCGTGCCGCTTTAAAGTTTCTGCGGCGGTCAGTATCCGATAAAAGGAATTCTGACCCGACGGCTTTTTTCTGAATTTATTGCCCTCAAGATCGCCGTCAAGGCTCAGCCCGACAAGAAATTCGTTTTCTGCAAAGAATTTTGCAAAATCATCGTCGATTTGCGTTCCGTTGGTCTGAATAGAATAGAAAATACGGCTGTTTTTGCGGTTGAGCTTTTTTGCCGTCTGAACAAAATGCTCAAAAAACGGCAGACCGCAGAGAGTCGGCTCGCCACCCTGAAAGGCAAATGCAACGGGCTGCCCGTCGGCAAATTCAAGAGCCTTACCGATAAGAATATCCGCCGTTTCCGTCGGCATCATGCCGAAGCCGAGATGCTCCCTGTGCTCGGAAACATCCCGATAAAAGCAGTATTCGCATGAAAGATTGCAAAGTGAAGATGCGGGTTTAATCATCAGAGATAAACTCGGCATAATACCACAGCTTTCAGTTTTGATTTATTATTTCTCGATTATACCTCGGCGGTTCTGCTTGAACTGATTTTGAATTTCGTCAAGTCTGTCGTGGTATTCGTCGGCAATTTCGGGATAAACCGTTGTGCGGTTATAGTTTTCTCCGATATCGTCGCTGATGATGTGGAGCCAATTCTTGCGGAATTTGTCGAAGAAAGCGGAGTTGTCATTCTGAATCTTGTCAAAATATTTAAAGGTTACATACTGATTGTTTTTCAGAACATCATAGTCATAATCGGGATACTGTTTCATGATTTCGGCGGTCGGAACGGTGTACTGAATCGCCTTGATATCCTCACGCTTCATGTGCAGAATGGGATTTTCTTTTGTGTGAATAACCGAATCGGTTTTAAGGAGCGAAGCCATTGAAACGCCGTCAATTTCACGGTCGGTCGGCAGATAATTCACCTCGCCGCCGTTGCCCGTGATGCCACACAGCTCAACAAGAGTGGGGTAGAGGTCAACAAGGGTTGCGGACTGTGTTCTTGTTGTTCCGATTTCGCCGAGTGCGCCGTTTGCGTTATCCCAACGAATCATGAACGGAACCTTCTGACCGCCCTCGTATGCAAGATATTTTCCGCCTCTGAGCTCGCCAACCGAGCCTTCAAGCGCAGGGCCGTTGTCGCTTGTGAATACGATAATTGTATCTTCCATAACGCCAAGCTCTTCAAGAGTGTCAAAAAGCTTGCCGAGATAGGTGTCAAACTCGGTTACGCAGTCAACATATGTTCCCATGCCCGAAACGCCGTCAAAATCATCGCCGACAAAAACGGGAGCATGAGGCCACGGAGAAGCGTAGAATGCAAAGAACGGTTCGTCTGAATTCTGAACCTTGTCCGTAATCCATTCGGTCAATTCGTCGTGAATCCATTCGGTCAGCTTGCCCTGTTCTTTCTTGCCGTCAACGATAAGCTCATCCATGCCGTGAACAATTTCGTACTGACCGTTTTCCTCGCGGACATGATAGAACGGCGTCATGTCGTTGACATAGTGGCTGCCGTAGAAATAGTCGAAGCCCTGATTTGTGGGCAGGTATTCGCCGTAATCGCCGAGATGCCACTTGCCGAATGCGCCCGTGTTGTAGCCCGCCGCCTTGAAAGTTTCGGCAATGGTGATTTCGTCGCCGAGCATTCCGTCTGCGTTGCCGCCCATTTCAATTGAGTTGAAAATACGGGTCTGAGCGAACGGAGATACAGTCGCAACGGTCGGATAGATAACATTATCCGCAAAGCCTCTGTAGGGGTAACGGCCTGTCATTGCCGCAAAGCGGGCGGGGGAGCAGACCGAATATGATGAATAGAAGTTTTCAAGATTCAAGCCGTTTTCGCCAATGCTGTCAATGTTGGGAGTCTGAAAAATTGAACCGTTGAGCGAAACATCACCCCAGCCGAGATCGTCCATAAGGATGAAAAGCACATTCGGCTTGTTGGAGCTTGAAGCGTTTTTGTCAACTCCCTTGAGATAATCGTCCTGACCGTCCCAAAGTCTTTCGGCGTTGGGCTTTGAGCGCAGATTCATCGTCAGAACATAGAGAATGCTCGTGCCGATAAGCATAAAGCTCATAACGAATGAAAGGGCTTTTTTTGTGCCCTCTTTTGAAAATGCCTTTTTGGCAATAAAGAACAGACCCCAAAGGAAAATTGCAGAGGGGAGAGCGAGCAGAATATTTCCGAGAAGTCTCGTTCCGAAATTGCCTTCGCCCTGAAGCCAAGGATGGTCTGCCGAATTGAAGCCCGTAAGACCCGAGGAGAAAGCTCCGAAGCCTGCATCGGCTCCGAAGATTATGTAATAAACAATAACGCCGAGAGCCGCAGCAGCATAGCCGAAAATCATCGGCGCATAAACCTTTTTCTTAATCAGCAGGCTCAGCAGAATAACCGCCGACATAATGCAGCAATAAGCAACAGCAACAACGCTGACGAGGTTCAGCCGCAGAATGAACTGAGCAAGCATGATTGCTATGCCTGCCGCCATGAGAATGAGCGGAAACACCTTTTTTCCTTTGTCAAAAGTAATTTTGTTTTTCATTGCACAGCCTCCGTTTTCATAATAACTGTAAACATTATTATACATTATCCGACATCGAATCGTCAAGAGGAAAGAGAATTTCAAATATTTTGGCACTCCGGCTCTGAGAGTGCTAAATTTACAAATAATTCATAAAAGTGAAACACAATATCTTATTTCCGGGGATATAATGCAGTTGTCAAAAGGAAAAAGAAGAATAAAACCAAGAGGTGATTTCCGATGGGTCGAAAGCAAAACCTCCGACAGCAGCCGATCCTGCCGGAGCAAAAAAACTAACAATGGTCGACATAAATTATACAATCATTTTTGGAGGTATTAATTATGTTTGAACTCAGACCTTACCGCAGAAACAATAACAATCAGATGAGCTATAATCCGTTCCGTGAAATGGAAGAATTTGAAAAGAAATTTTTCGATGATCCGTTTGACAGCTTCTTCCGCAGTGCAGATATTGCGGAGTTCAAGACCGATATAACCGATCAAGGCGACAGTTACCTGCTTGAAGCGGATCTGCCCGGATTCGATAAGAAAGATATCCGCCTTGACATTAATAACGACATTCTGACCGTTCATGCCGAGCGACATTCAGAGCATGAGGAAAAGGATAAGAAGCATAAATATGTCCGCTGTGAACGCTCCTACGGTCAGTACAGCCGTGAATTTGATGTTTCAATGATAGATACCGACAAGATCAAGGCGAAATATGACAACGGTGTTCTGAAGCTGACCTTACCCAAGAAAGCCGCAGCCCTGCCCGAGTCGAAGCACCTTGAAATCGAATAATATCTTCCGATATTAATTAACAGAAGAATAAACGGTTTTCAGCCTGCGTTGGTGATTTATTTCCACGCAGGCTGATTTTTTATTTTTAAGGTTGTATTTTTCGGGTGATTAATATATAATAAACAGGTTAAAACTGTTTTGAAAGGATTTTTAATATGAAGCTCGGAATAGTCGGTTTGCCGAATGTCGGCAAAAGCACGCTGTTTAATGCAATAACCAATGCGGGAGCGCAGTCCGCAAACTATGCGTTCTGCACCATTGAGCCGAATGTCGGCGTTGTTTCCGTTCCCGATGAAAGGCTGGACAAGCTTGCGGAAATCTATAATCCCGTTAAGGTCACTCCCGCATTTATTGAATTTGTTGATATAGCAGGCCTTGTCAGAGGTGCGTCAAGAGGCGAGGGTCTGGGCAACAAGTTTCTTTCTCACATCCGTGAGGTTGATGCGATTATTCATGTTGTCCGCTGTTTTGAAAATGACGATATCGTTCATGTTGACGCAACAATCGACCCCGCAAGAGATATTGAAACGATAAATCTTGAGCTTATCCTTTCTGACATCGAAATGGTTGAGCGCAGAATAGACAGAGTTACAAAGGCGCTCAAAGGCGACAAGTCGCTTGCGGGCGAGCTTGAATTCCTCAAAAGACTTCAGCAGAATCTTGAAAATAATATTCCCGCAAGGAATATGGAATGCGACGAAAACGAAAAAGAGTGGCTTGCCGAAATCGCTCTGCTGACTGCAAAGCCCGTTATTTACGCCTGCAACATGAGCGAGGAGGATTTTGCAAGCGGAATCCAATCGAACGGCAATTATCTTAAAGTCTGCGAGATTGCAAAGGCGGAGGGCAGTGAGGTGCTTCCCATTTGCGCAGAGCTTGAAGCTGAAATTGCTTCGCTTGATAAGGAAGAAAAGAAAATGTTCCTTGAGGAGCTCGGAATTGAAACGGGCGGCCTTGATCTTCTCGTTAAAAAGAGCTATGCTCTGCTCGGCCTTATCTCA
Organism: Clostridiaceae bacterium; assembly: GCA_016295895.1. GTDB lineage: Bacteria > Bacillota > Clostridia > Oscillospirales > Acutalibacteraceae > CAG-177. Next base: position 4,698 of record JAEDKI010000019.1, read on the forward strand.
TATCTGACTGCGGGTCAGCCCGAGGTCAGAGCATGGACTATTAAAAAAGGCACAAAGGCTCCGCAGGCGGCGGGCAAGATCCACAGCGATTTTGAAAGAGGCTTTATCAGAGCCGAGGTTGTTGCCTATGACGACCTGATTGCTCTCGGCTCGATTGCCGCCGCAAAGGAAAAGGGTCTTGTCAGAAGCGAGGGCAAGGACTATGTTATGCAGGACGGCGATGTTGTTCTGTTCAGATTTAATGTATGACGGATAAAACTCAAAAGCTTGTCGGTCACCTTCTTGCCGCAATAACAATAACCGTCTGGGGCAGCACGTTTATTTCGTCAAAGGTTTTGCTGACGGTGCTTTCTCCCGTTCAGATAATGATTTGCCGCTTTGTGATTGCTTATGCCGTTTTGTGGCTTCTTCACCCGAAATGGGATAAAACAAGCATAAAAGACGAGCTGGGCTTTGCCGCAATGGGAGTTTTCAGCTGTACGCTTTATTTCATGGCGGAAAATTATGCCCTGCGGTTCACTCTTGCCTCGAATGTGAGCATAATTGTTGCAAGTGCGCCGATAATGACCGCCGTTCTTGCCCATTTTTTCACAAAGAGCGAAAAGCTCAACCGAAACATTCTTTTCGGCTTTTTGGTTGCGTTTTCGGGCGTTGCAATGGTTGTTCTCAACGGGAAATTTGTTCTGAAGCTGAATCCGCTCGGCGATATGCTTTCTTTGCTTGCGGCTCTTTCGTGGGCTGTTTATTCGGTCATTCTGAAAAAATATGTCGGCAGATTCAATACAATAATGCTGACAAGAAAGCTCATGTTTTACGGCCTGCTTACTTCTTTGCCGATTATGCTCGTTCAGGGCGGCGGACTGCCGTTTGAAGCGATGAAAGAGCCGAAAATGCTTTTGAATTTGCTGTTTCTCGGCATTCTCGGAAGCGGAATATGCTATGTGCTCTGGAGCAAAGCGGTTTTACGGCTCGGAGTCGTTAAAACGAACAACTATATTTATGTCAACCCGTTCGTAACCCTGCTGACAGGAGCGGTTTTCCTTTCTGAGCCGATAACTCCCATGGGTATTTTCGGGGCTTTGCTGATTATCTCGGGCGTTGTAATCTGCTCGAAAAAACCAAAAGCTCTGACAGCAGAATAATGATTAAAAATGCACTCTCTGTGGAATGAATAGTCACAGGGAGTGATTTTTTTGAAAAAAAGAGCAGTAACGGTAATACTGATGTTTTTGTTTGCGTTTTCCGCTGTCGGGGTTCGCACCGTAAAAATTGCCTCGGGAAGCGTTCAGGCGGCGGCGCATTCCTCGGCAAAGTCGATTGATATAACAACACTTCGGGGAACGATTTATGACTGCCGCATGAATCCACTGACTAACGGCAAAACCGAGCTTTACGCAGCCGCCAAACCGACGAATTCAGCGATTTATTCGCTCAAAGGCAGGCTTTCTCCGCAGGTTTTCGATTCGGTTATGCAGAGAATGTCAAAGGGAAACCCCGTTGCCGTCAATGTGGATTATTCCGATGAAAAATGCCGTGATATTCTTGAATTTGAAGTGCCCGAGAGGTATTCGGCAGATTCGCTCGCCTGCCATTTAATCGGATATCTCGGCTCTGACGGCAGGGGAGTGAGCGGAATTGAAAAAGCGTTCGATTATGTTCTTTCCGAGAACAATTCAACTGTCAGGGTGAGGTTTTCCGCCAATGCAAGGGGAAAAATCATGCTCGGCGATGAAACAGAGATTTCGGGCAATTCTGCGCCAAAAAACGGAGTTAAGCTGACGGTTGACAGAGATATTCAGCGGATTGCCGAGAATGCGCTCGATGCCTCGGGAGCGGAACGGGCGGCGGTTGTGATTGAAGATATTGAAAGCGGAGCGATAAGAGCCTGCGTTTCAAGGCCTTTGTTCAGTCAGAGCAATGTTGCCGAAAGCCTTGATGACGAAAGGTCTCCACTCATAAACAGAGCATTTCTTGCTTTCAGCGTCGGTTCGGTGTTCAAGCCCGTTGTTGCCGCCGCCGCAATAGAAAAGGGGATAAGCCCCGACTTTGAATATAACTGCACGGGGAGTGTTGAATATAACGGAGTAACCTTTAACTGCCATAAGCGGGAGGGTCACGGTGTTCTGAACATGGAGGGAGCGGTTGCCAACTCCTGCAACACCTATTTTATTGCCCTTGCGCTGAAAACGGGAGCAGAAGAAATAATCAGGACGGCTTCGGATTTCGGCTTCGGCAGAGAAACCGTATTTGCCGACGGAATAAAGGCTCAGGCGGGGAATCTCCCGAGCGCCGATGAGCTTGATTCAAACGCCGCCGTTGCAAATGTTTCATTCGGTCAGGGCTCATTGCTTGCAACGCCCGTTCAGATTTGTTCGATGATGGCGGCGATAGCGAGAGGCGGGATATATATAAAACCGTACCTTGTTCAAGGCACGGTTGACGAAAACGGGGAGACGACCGAGATAAGAAATTACGGCGAAAAAATCGGAATCATAACAGAAAAAACCGCAGAATATCTTAAAGGATTTCTTCAAAAGGTTGTTGAGCAGGGGAGCGGCAAAAGGGCGGCGAGCGGCATCGTTTCGTCCTGCGGCAAAACCGCAACCGCTCAGACGGGTAAATTCAAAGGAGACGAGGAAATATATAACGCATGGTTTGCAGGCTGGTTCCCTGCGGAGAACCCGAAATATGCCGTTGCGATTCTGATAGAGGACGGCGGAGAGGGAGCTTTGAGCTGCGCCCCCGTTTTCAAAGAGATTTCCGAAAAAATCACCGAACTTGAGAGGGGCAGATAAAAACCGCCGCAAGTCTCAAATTTGAGATTTGCGGCGGTTGCCATATATATTGAATTAAAAATCTGCCGAGCCGGTTGTTCTCGGGAACGGGAGCACATCTCTGATGTTTGAAATGCCTGTCAGATACATTACAAGTCTTTCAAAGCCGAGGCCGAAGCCGCTGTGCTTAACTCCGCCGTAACGGCGCAGGTCAAGATACCAGTCATAATCCTTGGGATTAAGACCAAGCTCGTTAATTCGGGCTTCAAGCAGGTCAAGGCGTTCCTCTCTCTGACTGCCGCCGATGATTTCACCGATGCCCATAACAAGGCAGTCGCAGGCGGCAACGGTTTTGCCGTCATCGTTAAGGCGCATATAAAATGCCTTGATTTCCTTGGGATAATCGGTAACAAAAACGGGCTTTTTGAATATTTTTTCCGTCAGAAAACGCTCGTGCTCTGTCTGAAGGTCACAGCCCCAACTGACCTTGTATTCAAACTCGTCGTTATGCTCCTCAAGAAGCTTGACCGCTTCCGTGTAGCTGACTCTGCCGAAATCGGAGTTTGCAACCGCCGTCAGCCTTTCGATGAGCTCCTTATCAACGAATTTGTTAAGGAATTCAAGCTCCTGCGGGCATTTTTCAAGAACATAATTAATAACAAATTTGATCATGGCTTCGGCAACATCCATGTCGTCCGAAAGCTCTGCAAATGCCATTTCAGGCTCAATCATCCAGAATTCGGCGGCGTGGCGCTGAGTGTAGGATTTTTCGGCTCTGAAGGTCGGGCCGAAGGTGTAAACATTGCCGAACGCAAGAGCCATTGTTTCAGCCTGAAGCTGACCCGAAACGGTCAGATATGCGGGCTTCTGGAAGAAATCCTCGCTGAAATCGACCTTGCCTTCCTCCGTCCTGGGAACATCCTCAAGGTCAAGGGTCGTAACCTTGAACATTTCGCCTGCGCCCTCGCAGTCGCTGCATGAAATCAGCGGAGTGTGAGCGTAAACAAAGCCACGGTCAATGAAGAATTTATGGATGGCATATGCCGCCTCCGAACGGATTCTGAAAACTGCATTGAAGGTGTTCGTTCTCGGTCTGAGGTGGGCGATTGTTCTCAGATATTCAAGAGAATGTCTCTTTTTCTGAAGAGGATAGTCGGGAGTTGACTGCGCTTCAATCGAGATTTCGTCCGCATTTATCTCGAACGGCTGGCTTGCGTTGGGTGTAAGCAAAAGCTTGCCGTTAACCTTAACTGCCGAGCCGACATTGAGCTTTGCAATTTCCTTGTAATTATCAAGCTTTGCCGCTTCAAAGACGATCTGAACGCCCTTAAAACAGCTTCCGTCGTTAAGCTCGATAAAGCCGATTGCTTTTGAATCCCTGAGAGTCTTGACCCAGCCGTAAACCGTGACGCTGCTGTCGGCGAACTTCTCGGGAGAATCATAAAAACGTTTTATTTCTGTTCTGTCCATACATAAACCTCCTATGCTGATTCAAACCTTTTATAATTATAAAAGTATAACAGCTTTTTTCACGAATGACAAGTGCTTAAAAAGATATTCTTCCTGAATTTTTTTCAAGAATCGTTATGCCGATGCCGTCAACCTCGGTCAGCTCTTCGGCAGATCTGAATTTGCCGTTTTTAAGGCGGTATTCAATGATATCCTCAGCTTTCTTTTCGCCGATTCCCTCAAGCTCCATAAGCTCGGAGACATCCGCCGTGTTGATGTTTATTTTTTTATCGGATCTGACGGTTGGCGCTTCCGAAACGAAGAAAGCCGCAGAGGTTTCCGTTAACCGTGCTTCAAACGAATTATATTTCGGCGAATCAAATATGCCGTATAGAATTAACACCGCCGAAACCGCAAGCGCCGCAGCGGCAAGCAAAAGAGAGTCCTTTTTCTCTTTCATCGCTTAAAAATTACTGCCGTTCCAGCCCCAATGGTCAACTTCTTCATATTTGACATAGATGTTTGCCAAATCAATGCCGAGTTCCTCGTTGACAATTTCGCAAAGGGCGGCGGTCAGCCTGTCATATGCCGCATCCGAGGCAGAGCCGAAAATGCTGACCTGCAATAAAGCAAAGTCCTGCGAGCTGTCGCCTTTGAAATACATGGTTGTGTTATCCTCAAACGAAAGCATGAGCCATGATTCGCTCTTGCCCGGAATGAGCGCAATTGCCTGACCGAGCTTTGTCTTAAGGCTTTCTTTGTTCTGCTCAGTCAGCTCCTTGCTGACGGTTGTTCTGATATAAGGCATAAATAATCCTCCTGAAATATTAGTTAACTCTTAGAAAGCTTCTTGCTTCAACAACAACGCCGAGAACGGGATAATCGCTGTCGGTGTAGTTGACATAAATCATTGCGCCCGTGTCATATTCCGTGCAGAAAACGCCGTCATCAACCTCGTAGTGGTCGGTCATTCTTGCGTCACGCAGGTCGTTGAGCGCTTCGTTTGCCTGAGAATAAAAATCAGCGGCTTCATTGATGGTGTTGTCATAATAATAAATATCGTTTGCGGTGTTGCCGCTCAGAGCTTCATAATTCCACTTGAAATGCGGGCATGCGCCGTATTCAATATATTTAAGCAGGGTTTCCTGAAGATTAACGCTTGTATTAATCGGTTCGCCTGCATAATCAACAATGCCGTGAAGCACAAGCTGAATGAACGGAATTGAGAAATATGCTCCGCTTTCGGATGCTGACGGCTTCATGGGAATGTTAATAACCGAATCAATGCTTTTGAGCATGTAGAAGTTGCCTGTGTCCGCCATTGCGGAATGGTCGGTTGAGAGCGGCGCAATCGCCGAGCTTATCGAATCTGCGGCGGCATCTCTGAGCAGACCGTTTGATGAAAAGTCCGAATAGAGAACCGAACCGACATCGTCAAGGCAATAGCCCGAGAAGCTGAGACTGCGTGTGTCGCCGAGAACCGAAGCAACAACCTTTGAAAGCTTTGAAAGGCTCCTGAGACTTCTTGAAGCGACGCTCCCGTTCATGTGTTCAACCAAACCGTTTTCGGGAGTGTAGCTGCTGTCCTGCTTTCTGATGTTAACGGCGTTTCCGCCTGAAAAGCCCGTTGACGAGGAGAGCAGATTGATGTCAATATAGAGACTCATTTTCTGAGTTTTGATGTAATCGTAAAGCTCGGTGAGCTTTGAAGTGCCTCCGAGACGGCTGAGAACCGACGATCTGTTGATATCCTTTGAATCGAGTCCGCCGCTGAAGATGCCCGAATACCGAACGCTGACATTGTTGATACCCTTGTTTTTCATTCTGACAAGCATATCCTTTGCCTGCTCAAAATCGGTCAGCGACGAGAGATAATTAATCGGGCCGAGCGATTTTTTTGCACAGCCCGTCAGGGTCAGATAAAAGGGCAGATAGTCCTCCGCATCAACCGTTCTTGTTGAAAGCACGGAATTTCTGATAAGCTGTTCACGGCATGCCGAAGCAAGACCCGCATAGGTGGCGTTGTTGCCCGAAAGAAAACGGTAGCAGAGAGATATCTCGCTTACTGCGGGAGATTTTGAAATATAAAGCGTTTCATCCTCATAGAGAACGGGAGTTACCGTGAAGCTCGGGTAGACGGTGTTGTATTCGCTGACGGTTTTTGCCTTTTGAGCATTAATTGAAGCGACTGCGTCGCCGCTCTGAATGAGCGAAACAAAGGCTGAGTCTCCGTGCTTTATGCCGAAAGCGGGGATAACCGCATTCCCCGACGCATCGGTGCATGCCGAGGGGTCGCTTCCGTAAACCGCAAAAGAGAGAGGCTCAAATGATTCGTCATAAATTGCCGTTTTGATGATTGCGCCCGAACCGTCGGGAACAAGAAGAAAATCGTCTTCACCTGAGTTGTTGTATGCTCCGAAGCCGTTCAGAATATCAATGCTTTCAATATAAGCGTCGGGATTGCCTGTCAGATTTGAGCTGCTGCACGAAACAAACATACTGCCGTCTGAAAGCGTAACGCCGAGCGAAACCCTGAATCCGATATCGGTTTTCTCAAAGCTCTGCTTTGCGGCGGTTTTTTCATCGGGAAAAATGTCAAAAACAAAAACCGAGCCGTTTTGAATCAGATTATATGAAGCTCTGCCGTAGGCGAGCGAATTATCCTGAGAATTGAGATAATAAATATCCGTTCCGCCGATAATCTTCAGCGAAACCATCGAAGCGGCGCTGATAAGGGCTTCTCCCTGAGCAACTCCATCAAGCAGAGGGAGCGCAGTCCAGAGCTTGTTATGGGTGGTCTCCAAAATTCCGAAAGAAAAGGATTCGGGGTCAACATAAAGCTCTATCAGCCCCGAAGAAGCGGCTTTTTCGGAAAATGCGGTCTTGTTTTCTGCATAATGTACACCGGCATCCTCGGAAAGAGACGAAATGGAATTACGGCTTGAAACGGATTTGACGGTTTTAACTCCCGGATCCTCCTTTTTTGAGCATGAGCCGAAAATGCCCGTCATCAGAAATAAACACAGAATAACCGAGACCGATTTTATTATTTTACTGCTTTTTTTCATAGTAGTCTTTATCCTTTGAAACTTCAAAAGTGAAAATAACGCCGCCGTCAACATTTTTAACGCCGTATTTACAGCGGTGATTTTCCATAATGCTCTTGACGATTGACAGACCGAGACCGAATCGGTTTTCGCTTCTGCCGTGAGCCTTGTCAGCCCGATAGAAGCTGTCCCAGATTTCGGGTAAATCACGGCTGTCGATATGTTCGCCCGTGTTGAACACGCTGATTTCAATGAATCCGTCGTGCTCTCTGCTGCTCAGCTCAATGCGTTTTTCGCCCGAACAGTGAGAAACGGCGTTCGTTACATAATTCTTTAATACAATTTCAATTTTATCATTCTCTGCGTAGCAGTTGAGCGGGCAGGGGATGCGGTTGACCGCCGTAATGCCGTTTTGCTCAAAAAGCAGAGAGAGGTGGTTCAGAAGCTGAGACGCTTTTTCGCCGATGTCAAAATATTCGGGAGCAAAGGGCTGAACACGGTTTTCAAGCTTTGAAAGCTCAAGCAGTTCAACCACAAGAGAGTTCATTTTCTGACTCTCGTCTCTGATTATCTGGCAGTATTCACGAATGCTCTCGGGGTCATCGCTGATTCCCTCGCAAAGTCCTTCTGCATAGCCCGAAATAATTGCAATCGGGGTTTTCAGCTCGTGCGAAACATTGCTGATAAAGGATTTTCTCGCATTGTCAAGCGCATGCCGTCTTTCAATATCCTTTTCAAGCTGTTCGTTTTTATCTTTTAAGTCCATCAAAGTGGAGTCGAGAGTTGTTGAAAGGGTGTTGATGCTGTTGCCAAGCTCGCCTATTTCGTCGCTGCCGTAGTTGCCGCATTTTCGGTCAAAATTCAGCGCCGCCATGTCCTTGGTTATGTCGTTCATTTCAACGAGCGGATTTGTAAATTTCGCAACAAGAATATAGAAAATAACCGACATGGTTATAATCATCAGAATGCTTATTGCCGAATAAACCTTTCCCGCAACATCAACAATGTTTTCAACATCGGCAACCTCGGAATAAATATGAACCGTTTCGCCCGTGTCAAGAGATGCGGAATAGACAAAATATTCGGCGCTTGTGGCGGATTTTCTGAGTATTTCAAAATTCTCAAAATTTACCCTGTAGGGGTAATTTTTGACGGTCTGAAGCGTTGAATACTCTGACTGAGTTGAAGAGGATGACGCAAAGTGGTCGCTTCCGTTAACCGATGAACCCTGCTTTGAAATGTAAACGGGCAGACCGTTGGCGTCGGTAATTTCAAAAACAACATTGTTGTTTGCCGCAATCGAATATAGGTCAAAATAATATGTGGCGGAGCCGGGCATACATTTATTGACATCCTGCGAAATCTGAACAAAATTGCGGTAGGTCTGATATGAGAAAGAGCGGAACAGCAGAGGCGAGGAAAAAATCATCGTCATCACAAAAAGCAATACCAGAACTGCCAAAATAACCGCAAAAAGCTTTATTCTGATTCTGCTGAGCCTGAATTTTGAGAAAAAGCCTTTCAAGATTATTTACACCTCAATTTTATATCCTACGCCGAAAACCGTTTTAAGATGCTTTTCACCCCATGAGCCGAGCTTCGTTCTGAGCCTTGCAACATGCGAATCAACGGTTCTCGGGTCGCCGACGAAATCAACGCCCCAGATGCTGTCAAGAAGCTGTTCTCTTGAATAAATTCTGTCGGGGCTTGAAGCAAGCTTAACAAGAATGTTGTGTTCTTTTATCGTCAGCTCAACCGTTGCTCCGCCGAGAGTGACCTTGTGAGCGGGGATATCAACAACAAGAGAATCAATTGAAATAATATCGTTCGATGAATTGCCCTGACTGTTCTGCGCTCTTTTGAGCAGAGCTTCAACACGCTTGACGAGAACGCTCGGGCTGAAAGGCTTCGTAACGAAATCGTCTGCTCCGCTTTCAAAGGACATAAGCTCATCAAATTCCTGACTTCTTGCGGTGAGCATGAGAATCGGAACGCCGCTTACCTCTCTGATTTTCTTGCAGACCTCCCAACCGTCAGCTTCGGGCATCATTATATCGCAGATAACAAGATCAATGCTGCCGACAGAAAAGAATTTTTCAATTGCTTCCTTTCCGTCCGCCGCCTCAACGGTTTCAAATCCGGCATTTTTCAAAAAGTCGCAGACAAGTCGCCTGATTCTTGCCTCATCGTCAGCAATCAGAATTCGTTTCATATTCACCGCTTCCGTTTCTGCTTAAAATTATATAAACATATCATACCATAGTTTATACATATAAATCAAGAGAAAATACGGCAGACAGCAGGATATTTTACAAAGAACATTCAGATATTTTGTGCGGTTTGTATGTTGATATTGTGCTTTATGTGTGATATAATCACTAAGTCTTGTGTATTTGAAGGAAAATCATACTGATTTTTTAATTGGAGGTTATTGTGTGAAATTAACAAAAAAGATTGTATCCTTGATTATGGCAATAGTAATCGGTCTGACTGCGTGTTTGCCTGTGTTTGCGGCAACAACTGAAATTCAGGGAACCCGACCCCAGCTTTACAGTATTTCCGAATACAAAAAGATGCTTTGGGATAACGGATATCCCGTTTTCACAACTCAGCAGTTTCTGCAGATAAGCAGGGCATTGACCATGGTAATCAGGTTCGTGACGGGCAGATGCCTTGTGCCCCCGGAATACTGCGATGTGGTTGTTGACGAATTTGTTACTGCGGCTTGCGATCACATCCTTGAAAACAGCGGTCTTGATATCGTTTCGCTTTTCAAAAGCATTCCGAGCATGAATGAGCCTGCAGAGCTTATTGTTGAGACTTTTGAAGTTGACACAACCGCTTTCAGAGAGCAGATGTATGACAAGAGAGACGAATACCATCAGCAGGGCAACAGCACCATGGAGAAGCTCTGCCACTTCATCGGCGTTTATATGAGCGTTGTTGAAACCTACACTATTTATGCCGTTCCGACCGATACGGAGAATCTCTATCAGGTCAGAATGGAAATAACCTTTAAGGACGGCACTAAAGAGGACTTCAATCCCGGAGTATATATCAATTCAGAAACCGGCTGGTGCGGCAAAACCGACGGCAAGGGTCTTATGGGCATCGGTTTTGACTTCAATCTTACAGAGATGATGGTCTATGCAACCCTTGACTGCTGGATGAGAGACTTCGGCTTCTGCGTTATGTATGACATTGCGGCAAATTCAATGCCTCTGCTCTGGCACTATGTAACCCGTCGCTTCAAGTTTGATTATAACGGCCTTGAGTGGATGATCCAGATCTGGAAGGGTAATTACCTTATCACCAACGGCGGTGAGGTCGGCGTTTATAACCGTGCTCCCGGCAGCTTCGGCACATTCTATGAATGCGCAACCGACGATCAGCTTTTGGAAATGAGCCTTCAGATTTATCACGGCGAGGATCTGCTTGTCAATCAGGAGCCTCAGATGCATTGGTGGGTTAACGGCTTCCAGATGAGCGACAGAATGTATATTCCCGACAGTCTGACAATGAAATTCACTATAGTAATGCCCGATGAGGAAATGCTTAACGCTTTCTGCAAGGCGATTGACGAAAACTATCGTCACGATGTAACCTACACGGTTGAGGGCTTAAAGGTCAGCGCAGTTTGGTAAAACAACTTAACAAAATAACAACAGGCTTTGTGCATTGAATCTGCACGAAGCCTGTTATTTTCAGATTATGAATCCGGTTGCAAGCGCTGCGGCACACGCCGCAAGGGCAACGACAATCAGCGGAAGTCTGAAATATGCGAGCAGAACGGCAACCGCAGTGCCGACAGCCGCCGTAACGGGGCTGTCCGTCGAATAGAAAACGGCGGGGAATGTCATTGCGCTCAGAACCGCATAGGGTATGTAATAAAGACAGCTTTGAAGAAATCTTGATTTTATCTTGCGGCGGAAAAACGTTAACGGAATCATGCGGATAAGATAAGTCACGCCCGCCATAACGGCGATATAAAGAACCATTGTCATTCCGCTTTTTCCTCCGTTTCCGCAAGTTCAATGGGGAACAGCAGCGCTCCGATAACAGCCGCCGCAACCGAGCTTAATATAATTGCAAAACCGAACGAAACCGAAGGAATCAGGAACTTGAATGCCGTGCTGAACAGAGCAGCAATAAGAATAACAACAAGATCCTTTCGGCTGGCTCTTGCCGCAGGGATGATAATCGCAATGAACATTCCGTAGAGCATGATACCCATTGCCGCAGTCAGGGCAACCGGCAGGGCAAGCCCCGCAACCGCCCCGAGAGCCGTGCCGCCCGTCCAGCCGACGGTTGCAATCAGTATCATTCCGTACATATATGACGGAACAAGTTTTTCTTTCTGAGCCGAAGCAACGGCGAATATTTCATCGGTAATTCCGAATGACGCAATCAGTCTGTGAGGCGTTGTGAACGAATCCGAAAGCTTCTGTGAGAGCGAAAGCCCCATCAGAGAATAGCGGAGATTAATGACGAGCTGAGTTGCCGCCATTTCAATCAGGCCGCCGCCCGCCGCAATGATTCCAACCCCTGCCGCCTGACCCGCCGAGGTCAGATTGGTCAGCGAAATAATAATCGATTGCAGAGCGGTTAAGCCTGCCTTGACTGCCATTATTCCGAATCCGAATGAAACGGAAAAATATCCGAGAGCAATCGGAATTCCGTGCGACAGACCTTTAACAAAAGGTGATTTCACTTTTCTGCATCCTTTCTCTAACATTGTGACACCAAAAAAATATTCTATCACAGTTTGCGGCAAAAAACAATTATTTTCGACAAAATAAACGGAA